>CALLIO010000021.1 GCA_938009055.1 uncultured Altererythrobacter sp. | reverse complement strand
CGACAGATGGTGAGACCACCATTGCCGATGAAGTTCAAGGCAGCGTCTCAGTCCGCAATGAAGAGCTCGATGACTACATCATCCTGCGCGCGGACGGCACCCCGACTTACATGCTGGCTGTGGTCGTCGATGACCATGATATGGGCGTCACCCATGTGATCCGGGGCGACGATCACCTCAACAATGCCTTTCGCCAGCTGCCGATCTATGGCGCGATGGACGAGATAGAAGGCAATTGGCCCGATCCCATCTATGCGCACGTGCCGTTGATCCACGGCGCAGATGGAGCAAAGTTGTCGAAACGCCATGGCGCTGTCGGGGTTGAGGCCTATCGCGACGAGTTAGGGATCCTACCTGATGCGATGTTCAACTATCTTTTGCGGCTTGGATGGTCTTCAGGCGACCGTGAGGAATTTACCCGAGCCGAGGCGACTGAGCTGTTCGATCTGAAAGGGATTGGCAAAGGCCCGTCGCGCTTTGATTTAAAGAAGCTGGAGCACCTCAATGGGCATTACATCCGAGAGAACGATGATGCGGCATTGGCCATTTTGGTCGCTCCGATGATTGGCGATGCAGCCGACGCGGGTTTGCTGATCGAAGCCATGCCGGTCCTCAAAACACGGGCAAAAAACCTGAATGATCTGGCTGAGGGCGCTGGCTTCCTCTTTGCGAAAATTCCGCTTCCCATGACCGAAAAGGCCGAAAAATTGCTCACTGATGAAGGAAAAGAGCGTCTGACGCTGATTTCAGAGCGATATCGGGCGGAAAAAGACTGGACAATTGAGGCTCTCGAAGCCACTACGAAGGCCATGGCCGAGGAGCTCGAACTGGGTTTCGGCAAGCTCGCGCAGCCCTTGCGCGCAGCCCTTACCGGAACGACCAATTCGCCCGGTATCTATGATGTTCTAGTCTTGCTGGGACGGGAAGAGGCTCTCGCGCGGATCGACGCGCAAGCAGCTTAAACCGCCCGAAACAGCAGGCACGACCGTTTTGATCAGCCTAGCTGACAGGCGGACGCAATTTTGAGGAGACAAATTTTGGCGGACAAGCAGGCAAAGCTCGAACTTGGTGGAACGGGCCACGACTATCCCGTGCTCAAGGGCTCGACCGGCCCAGACGTGATCGACATTCGCAAGCTCTATGGACAGACCGGCGCCTTTACCTTTGACCCGGGCTACAAATCGACCGCTTCGTGTGAAAGCGCGCTGACTTATATCGACGGTAACGAAGGTATTTTGCTCCATCGCGGCTATCCGATTGGCCAGCTGGCCGAACATTCCAGCTTTATGGAAACCGCTTATTTGCTGCTCAATGGCGAATTGCCCAGCGCGGACGAGCTAAGCACATTTGACGATACGATCACGCGCCACACAATGCTGCATGATCAGTTCAACCAATTCTACAACGGCTTCCGCCGAGATGCGCACCCTATGGCAATCATGTGCGGCGTGGTGGGCGCGCTGTCAGCATTTTATCATGACAGCACGGACATTTCCGATCCTGAGCACCGCAAGATTAGCTCGCACCGCTTGATTGCGAAAATGCCGACAATCGCTGCGATGGCTTACAAGTACGCCATCGGTCAGCCCTTTATGCAGCCTGACAATTCGTTGAGCTATACTGGCAATTTCCTGCGTATGACTTTCGGTGTTCCGGCCGAAGAATATGAAGTGATCCCCGCCGTTGAGAAGGCTATGGACCGGATATTCATCCTCCATGCCGACCACGAGCAGAACGCCTCGACCTCAACCGTGCGGCTTGCTGGATCATCGGGCGCGAACCCATTTGCCTGTATGGCGGCGGGCATTGCCTGCCTTTGGGGCCCGGCGCATGGCGGAGCGAATGAAGCGGCGCTCAACATGCTGCAAGAGATCGGCACGCCTGACCAAATCCCGCACTATATCGAGCGCGCGAAGGACAAGAACGATCCCTTCCGCCTGATGGGCTTTGGCCACCGCGTCTATAAGAATTACGACCCGCGCGCGACGGTAATGCAGAAAACCGTTCGCGAGGTGTTTGATGCGCTTCAAGTGAAGGATCCGGTGTTCGAAACCGCGCTTCAGCTCGAAGAAATGGCGCTCAATGATGACTATTTCAGAGAGAAAAAGCTCTTCCCCAATGTCGATTTCTACTCGGGCATCATCCTGTCAGCCATCGGCTTCCCGACCACTATGTTCACCGCGCTCTTCGCACTGGCACGCACGGTTGGCTGGGTTGCGCAATGGAACGAGATGATCTCTGATCCAGGTCAGGTCATCGGCCGTCCGCGCCAGCTCTACACAGGGCCAACTCAGCGCGACTATATTCCGGTAGACAAACGCTAATCAGAGATCAGGCTGAAGGTAAGCTCAGGGTGAAGGTCGCGCCTTTGCCCGGCTTGCTTTCAACGCTCAGCTCGCCTTGCATCGCGTTGGCGAGGCGGCGCGAGATATAGAGGCCCAAGCCTGATCCTCCGTCGCCTTCGCGGCCCAAGCGTTCAAACTTGGTGAAAATGCGTTCTTGCTGATCCTTGTCGAGCCCGGGCCCTTGGTCTGACACGCTGACGCTGGCCTGTCCCCCTGCTCCAAATGCGATGCGGATCGTGCTGCCCTCGGGCGAGTAGTTGATCGCATTGCCAAGCAAATTAATAAGGATCTGCAGAACCCGGCGAAACTCGCCTTTTGCTGATGCTCCATCGGACGCATCCGCCACTTCGACCGTGATCGCTTTATCCTTGGCCTTCCCGCCCAGAATACCGACCGCGCGCTCTGCCACATCGACAATATCAACTGCTTCGCTCGCTATGCTAAAGCCCGATGCCTCGACCGCTTCGAGATCAGCCAGATCATCGAGCAGGGCGAGCAAATGGCTTCCTGCCGAAGCGATATCGCCCGCATAATTGGTGTATTCTTCGCGCAATGGTCCGGCGAGCCGCGCGCGTATTGTCTCGGCATTGGCGATGATACGCGAGATTGGCTGGCGCAAAACCCGTGTTAGCGCACTTCCAACAAGTGCCCCGCCAGCATCATCGCCCTCGCCTGTGTCTTCTGCAAAGAGCCAAGGCTGGTCAGACACCAACAGCAGTTCGAAACTATCAGGGTGCTGCGCGCTTCCACCGCGCGGCAATAGCCGCACGCGCCAGGCACGCGGCGATCCAGCAATTGTAGCCTGCGCTCCGTCGATCAACCGCCAATGAAGCGGCTCTTGATACTCCGCTTCCGATACATCGACAAAGCGCGACCAATGCGCCTTGGGATTGGCCGACATCGCTGCTGCGCAATCCTCAAGATCAGGCGCGGTGTTGACGACGCTGAGGACACGCAATTGCGGGTCGAGGCGGGCGGATAACTCGGCCACCATCTGGTCAATCACATCCATCCGGTGCGAGAGAACGGTTTCGTTTTCATCGAGGAATTCTTCCTGCCGCCATTCCTCGATTGCCACTTCGCAGCCTGGCTTCCCATCGGCGCGCTCAGGCACAACTTTGACAAAGCCGAAAATGCGGTCGCTGCCGTCGAACGCTCGAAATTCGCGAGCAAGCCGCAGCCCCTTGCGGCGCGACTGGCGAACAATCTCGAGCAATTCGGGCACGGCGATAACGCCAGGCATCTCTCCGCCGCAATGCAACTGCAGTTGAGCCAATTGCTCATCAGCCTCGAGCAAGCGATCCTCGCCATCGGTTACACCGCGAATCAATCCGAGAGCGGGCGCATCAGCCATTGGACACCACCTTTGCACCCAAGGGCGACCCGATCAGAACATCGGCGGCGCTATCGTTGTCCCACTCTTCAAATCCCGCAGGCAAAGCCACTTCGCTACCGATAAATTCAAACTGGCGGACAATTGATTCTGATGAGATTCCACAAGCCTTGAGCGCCAGTGCAAGCCGCAAGGATTGCTGCGGTTGACAGGAAAGCACAATCAATTCGCGCGGCTGCCGGGTCTCGCCCGCAATTGCGCTGCAGAATACTGCCGGCCCCGCCGTTTCCATCTCGCAGACTAGTTCGCCGCTTGCGCCGAGCAGGTTGATCAAGCGGCTTAGCAAACCGACACGCGTTGCGCCCTCGTCATATTGCGCGCGCAATTGTGCGTCCAAGCCCTTTGCCAAGGGACGGATTTGCTGCTTCGCCCAGGCTTTCGCGCTTGCCAGCACATCGTCGAACAATTCGGGCGGGAGCTCGAACAAGGATATGTGCGAGCGCTTCTGACTCTCGATAAAGCGCGCTTGGCTCGCCATTAGCGCCATCGCCATTTCGGCAACCGGTTTGTCCTTCGATCCGATCAGCTCGCGGATAAGCGGCGACATGACTGGGTCAAGCCCCTGACTTTGCGCCAATTGTTCGCTTAAGACGCCTTCAAAAGCTAGCGCATAGAAATGCGTCACCACGCTACCATTGCGCACCAGTGCCACACTAAGCGAAGTGATCTCGTCTGGCGAAGGCGCATCGGCATTATCGCCCGAGGCAAGCAATTGCTGCGCAACATTGGCCATCAATCCGCGCATCCGAGCAACAATGTCATCGCTGACCATTGGCTCACCGGGATTGGCCAAAACATGGCTGAGCACGGGAACAACGCCCGACAAGGCACGATCGTCGCCCGCCAAATCGGCGCGCAGCGAAGCTTCGAGGGCTTCTGTCAGCTCGGTTTCGGAACCTTCCCGTCTCATCATGCATCCCATAGCCGACTATGGTTAAGCCTATCTTATACTTGTCCGAGCACCCACGGTGAGCGCATAGGCAAGCGCGGCCAAGGCGAGCAGCGCA
>CALLIO010000020.1 GCA_938009055.1 uncultured Altererythrobacter sp. | reverse complement strand
GGGGCGATTTTTGTGACTTCTTGCGGCCCGACAATTACGCAGCCGGTCGCCTTCTGGATCGCTTCGTTCCCGCCCGCATGATCGGGATGCCAATGGGTGTTCCAGATGTGGCTGATCGTCCAGCCCTTGGCCTTGGCCTGCGCCAAATAAACATCGGCATCGGGCGTATCGATGCAGGTCGTCTTGCCGCTCTCGCTATCGTGGACGAGATAGCCGTAATTGTCGTCGAGGCATTCGAACTGGTGGATTTCTAAAGTCATGCGCGCAGCCTAGCGCGGCGGGACCCAAGAGGAAAGGCCCGCGGGTTGTTTGAGCCTCAAGCGCCAGCGGCTGCGTCCGCAGCCTTGACTATCCTCGGGCTTTTCGGCCCTGCGGGCGGCCAGTCGACCTTGCGGTTGCTGCGCAACCGATTGATCTTGGTCACGGCAGTCAGAGCGCGACTGCGCGACGGCCGGTTAGGCCGGACGGCGAGGGATCGGACGATCCCTCGCAATCCAAACCAAATATCAGTCTTCCTTCTTGAGCGCTTCGCCCAAAATGTCGCCGAGTGATGCACCCGAATCCGAAGAACCGAACTGCTCCACTGCCTCTTTCTCTTCGGCGATCTGACGCGCCTTGACCGAGAAGTTGGGTTTCTTGGAACGGTCGAAGCCGGTGACCATAGCGTCGAGCTTCTGACCGGTTTGGAAACGATCGGGACGTTGCTCGTCGCGGTCGCGGCCAAGGTCGGAGCGCTTGATGAAGCCGGTCGCGCCGTCTTCGCCAACTTGCACTTCGAGCCCGCCATCGCGCACTTCGAGGACTGTGACCGTAACCGTCTGACCTTTGCGAAGTGAACCGGCAGCAGCTGCACCCGCTTCTGTTGGCGCGCCTTTCTCAAGCTGCTTCATACCAAGGCTGATGCGCTCCTTCTCGACATCAACGTCAAGAACAACCGCTTTGACTTCTTCGCCCTTGCGGTGGAGCGCCAGTGCGTCCTCGCCAGAGATTCCCCATGCGATATCCGACATGTGGACCATGCCGTCGACATCGCCGTCGAGACCGATGAAGAGACCGAATTCGGTCGCGTTTTTGACTTCGCCATCGACTTCCGCGCCAACAGGGAATTTCTCGGCAAATTCTTCCCAAGGATTGCCTTGAGCTTGCTTGAGGCCAAGTGAAATGCGGCGCTTCTCGCTATCGACTTCGAGAACCAGAACATCGACTTCCTGGCTGGTCGATACGATCTTGCCAGGGTAGACGTTCTTTTTGGTCCAGCTCATTTCTGAAACGTGGACGAGCCCTTCGATGCCCGCTTCGATCTCAACAAATGCACCATATTCGGTGATGTTGGTGACGGTACCGGAAAGCTTCGCGCCAACTGGATATTTCGCAGCCACGCCATCCCAAGGATCGCTTTCAAGCTGCTTCATACCGAGGGAGATACGCTGCGTTTCGTTGTTGATGCGAACGATTTGAACAGTCACGGTCTGGCCGATTTCGATCAGCTCGGATGGGTGATTGACGCGCTTGTAGCTCATATCGGTCACGTGGAGCAGGCCGTCGATACCGCCCAGATCCACAAAGGCACCGTAATCGGTGATGTTCTTGACCACACCGTCGATGACCTGACCTTCGGCCAGCTTGTCGATCAGTTCGCTGCGCTGTTCGGCGCGGGTTTCTTCAAGAACGGCGCGGCGCGAGACAACGATATTGCCGCGGCGGCGATCCATTTTGAGGATCTGGAAGGGCTGAGGCACATCCATCAGCGGCGCGACATCGCGCACAGGACGGATATCGACTTGTGAACCGGGCAGGAAGGCCACAGCGCCGTCGAGGTCGACAGTGAAGCCGCCTTTGACGCGGCCGAAGATACGGCCTTCTACGCGGGCGCTTTCGCCAAATTCGCTTTCCAGCTTGTCCCATGCGGCTTCGCGGCGGGCGCGGTCACGGCTGAGCATGGCTTCGCCGTCTGCGTTTTCGACGCGGTCAACATAGACTTCGACTTCGCCGCCGACTTCAAGGCCGTGTGGCTCATCGCCGCGGGCAAATTCTTTGAGAGAGACGCGGCCTTCGGATTTGAGACCTACGTCGATGACTGCGTGACCAGCTTCGATCGCGGTGATGGTGCCCATCACGACGCGGCCTTCAAAGCCTTGGTCGCCTGCGCCGCCGAGTTGTTCGTTGAGAAGCGCTTCGAAATCGTCGCGCGTTGGGTTGGCTGAAGATGCCATAGGTGAGGAATTCCTCGTTACTGTTTGCTACCGGCCACCGGTTTTTCCGGAGGTCTTTCACCGCCGCTGCCGCACTATTGCGAAAGCCTTGCGGGCCAAGAGGGCCGTGATCCACATGAGGCCGAATGCCATCATGCAGGCTCTTTCAATCTGGTGATTAAGAGAACGAGCGCGCGGATAGGGGAGCGAGCGCGAGAAGGCAAGCTATCTTTGCTCGTCTTGACCGCTTGCATTACCCTATCGAAATGGCGCTCTTTCGGCGAGCGTTCAGCGAGCCACAAGCGCGACGGCGCGTCCGCAACGACCGATAGGGAGTGAGGATAGCCAAGTGAGCGGGGGCGAACGCCGGCGCTTGACGCCATACAAAAAACTAACGCAGCATTCCTTGCACCACCTCAATCGCGGCCTCAATCGCTTGTTCACGGCTAAAGCTGGTGGTGTCGAACAAAAGCGCATCGGGGGCCGGCTTCAGCGGAGCATCTGCGCGGTTCATATCGCGCGCATCGCGGCGGGCGAGGTCAGCCTCGATATCTTCAAGCCTGACGGATAGCCCGCGTCCCAGCATTTCAGCGTGGCGACGGTGCGCCCGGGCTTGAACGCTGGCGGTGACGAAGAGTTTGACTTCAGCCTCCGGCGCAATGACGGTACCGATATCGCGTCCGTCGAGCACAGCTCCGCCCGATTGTGTGGCAAAGGCGCGCTGGCGTTCGTAGAGCGCTTGGCGCACAGCTGGGTGAACGGAAACGCGGCTTGCGAGCGAACCTGTGCTTTCGGAACGCAAGATATCATCTGACAGCAAACCTTCAGGAAATTCGCAGGCAGCAAGCGCGTTCTCCCCATTGTCAGCGTCACCCCCGATCAATTCCACTTGGCGGCCTACCGCGCGGTAAAGCAGGCCAGTGTCGAGATGGGGCAGGCCGAAATGTTTAGCCAACGCCATAGCGATGGTGCCTTTGCCGCTTGCTGTGGGGCCATCGACCGCGATGATCATCCAGCAGCCTCTCTCAGCAATTCCATGAAGTTGGGAAAACTTGTCTGGATCGGAGACACGTCATCCACTTCCACGCCATCTCGGCTTGCAAGTCCGGCGACAGCCATGCTCATCGCGATCCGGTGATCAAGATGGGTTTTGGTGCGGCTGTTCGCTGTGCCGCGCAAGGGTTCGCCTCCGGTTCCCTCGATCACCAGACCGTCTTCGCGCTCTTCGATGCGCGCGCCTGCTGCGGTGAGCGCGGCAGCCATAGCGGACAAGCGGTCGCTTTCTTTCACGCGCAATTCATCAAGGCCGCTGGTCGTCGTCGTGCCCTTCGCCAAGGAGGCTGCAACGAACAACACCGGAAATTCGTCAATCATCGAAGGCGCAATCGCCGGATCGACATCAATACCTGTCAGCGCGGAATGCCGCACCCGCAGATCAGCCACCGGCTCGCCGCCAATCGTGCGCGGGTTCAGCTCTTCGATATTGCCGCCCATATCGCGCAAGACCTGCACCAGACCGGCGCGCGTGGGGTTGAGGCCAACATTCTCGATGGTGAGATCGCTTCCCTCTGTCAGCAAGGCTGCGACGATAAAAAAGGCTGCGGACGATGGATCACCCGGAACCTCAACGATCTGAGGCTTCAGATCCACTTCGCCGCGAATGCGGATGATGCGGTCTGAGCCAGTCTCTTCGACTTCCAGCTCTGCGCCAAATCCGGTGAGCATGCGTTCGGAGTGATCGCGTGTGGGCACAGGTTCAATCACCGTGGTGATACCCGGTGTGTTCAGCCCTGCGAGCAGCACCGCGCTTTTCACCTGCGCGCTGGCAACCGGAAGGCGGTAGGTGATCGGCACGGCGGGATAGGCACCGCGCATGGTGAGCGGCAATCGGCCTCCCTCGCTCGCGTCGAAAACTGCACCCATTTGCGACAAAGGCGTGATGACCCGACCCATCGGACGGCCCGACAGGCTGGCATCGCCTGTGAATTGCGCGGTAATTCTGTGACTGGCGATCAGCCCCATCAAGAGCCGCGTCGACGTGCCTGAATTGCCCATCTCGAGCGGCTGCGTTGGCTCAAGCAATCCGCCAACTCCCACGCCATGCACAGACCAAGTGCCGTCTGCTTCGCGCTCCACGCGCGCGCCCATCGCACGCATGGCGGCCGCTGTGGCGAGCACATCCTCGCCTTCGAGCAATCCAGTGATCCGGCTTTCTCCCACAGCCAAAGCGCCAAACATTATCGAGCGGTGGCTGATCGATTTGTCGCCGGGAACGCGCATGCGGCCGGTCAGGGAAGAAGAGGGGAGGAAGCGGTGGAATGGCAAAAGAAATATCCGAGACAAATTTGGCAAAAAGCGAAGGCGTCTTTGACAGCGCCCATACCATCTGGCAAGGCGCGGCGCGCTTCAAGAAGAGGGCGCGTGATTCCGCGTGACTGCCCTCCCACAAAGAACGACGAGAAATTGACCCGCTCACTTTAGCGGATGCACGGTAAGGATTACACGATGGCTAAGCCAGAATGGGGCACCAAGCGTTCCTGCCCCAAATGCGGGGAACGCTTTTACGATCTGGGCAAGGATGAGCCCGTGACCTGCATCGAATGCGGGGAAGAATGGTATCCTGAGCCTGTGCTCAAGTCCAAGCAGCCTATTCCGTTCGAAGAGGACGAGAAGAAGAAGAAAGAAGGCGAGGCCGACAGTGATCTGAGCGGCGATGATGATGAGCTCAAAGACATCGAAAACATCGATGACGGCGAAGATTCGCCCGACAATGATGTTGATCTCGGCGGCGATGATGACCTTGGCGTGACCAAGGGCAAGGGCGACGACGAGGACGAGGATAATTGATTTTGCTTGCGTTTCGGCAGGGCTCGCCATAAATGCGCGGCCCTGCTGAAAGGCAGGAATGGACAAGGGGCCTTAGCTCAGCTGGGAGAGCGCAACACTGGCAGTGTTGAGGTCAGCGGTTCGATCCCGCTAGGCTCCACCATCCATCCGGATCTATCGCTATCCGGTCTGAAGCGGGAATTGCGGCCCGATTTCGACTGAATAGCTATACACCCGGACATTGCTCTGATCGCATCGGAGCTTGGGTTTCATAGGGGTTTTGCCCCACGCTGGCCGACGAGGTTTCGTCCGCCGGCGTTTTTCGCGTTTGATGGGAGTTTCCCAGAAAAAGTGGTCACCACTTTTTCGCTTCGGGAAGCGACCGGACAAGGAATAGTCACCGTTTTGGGTGATGCAGAGAAGGAGAAGACGATGTTTGACACTCTGTCCGACCGCTTAGGCGGCGTCTTTGACAAGCTCAAAGGGCGCGGCTCGCTTACCGAACAAGATGTGCGCGATGCCATGCGCGAAGTGCGGATCGCGCTGCTCGAAGCCGATGTCGCGTTGCCCGTGGCGCGCCGGTTCATTGATGCCGTCACAGAAAAAGCGATTGGCTCAGAAGTTCTGAAATCGGTCACGCCGGGCCAGCAAGTCGTCAAGATCGTCAATGACGAGCTGGTCGAAATGCTGGGCGGGGAAGAGCCCGCAGAACTGGACTTGGACGCAAAGCCGCCCGTCGTCATCATGATGGTGGGCCTGCAAGGTTCAGGTAAAACCACCACGACGGCCAAGCTGGGCAAATTGCTCAAAGAAAAGCACGGCAAGAAGTCGATGATGGCCTCGCTCGACGTTAATCGTCCGGCAGCGCAAGAACAGCTCGCCGTGCTGGGCGAGCAAGTCGATGTCGCGACCTTGCCCATCGTCGAAGGCCAGCAGCCGGTTGATATTGCGCGGCGCGCGATGGAAGCGGCCAAATTGCAGGCCGCCGATGTGCTGCTGCTCGACACTGCAGGCCGCTTGCATGTCGATGAAGCGCTCATGGCCGAGATGAAGGCTGTCGCCGGTATCTCGACGCCTAAGGAAGTTCTGCTGGTTGTGGACTCGCTCACCGGTCAGGACGCGGTCAACGTGGCGCAAAGCTTTACCGGCGAAGTGCCGCTTACTGGCGTTGTCCTCACTCGTATGGACGGTGATGCGCGCGGCGGTGCGGCGCTGTCGATGCGCCATGTCACCGGCAAGCCGATCAAATTTGCTGGCACGGGCGAAAAGCTCGACGCAATCGAGGCATTTAATCCTTCGCGTGTTGCGGGCCGCATCCTTGGCATGGGCGATGTTGTTTCGCTGGTCGAAAAGGCCGCCGAGACGATCAAGGAAGAAGAGGCCGAAGCGCTCGCCAAGCGCATGGCCAAGGGGCAGTTCGACCTCAACGATCTTCGAATGCAGCTCAAGCAGATGCAGAATATGGGCGGGCTGGGCGCACTGGCTGGCATGATGCCGGGCATGAAAAAGGCAAAAGCCGCGATGGCGGCTTCGAGCATGGATGACAAAGTGCTCGTCCATATGGATGCGATCATTGGCTCCATGACGCCAAAAGAGCGGATCAATCCCAAGCTGATGAATTCCAAGCGCAAAAAGCGTGTTGCGGCTGGCAGCGGCACCTCGGTTCAGGAAGTGAACAAGGTGATGAAGATGCATCAGGAAATGGGCCGCGCGATGAAGCAGATCAAGAAGATGGGCGGGCTCAAGGGCCTTGCGTCCATGTTCGGTGGCGGCGGCATGGGCGGTGCTGGCGGAATACCCGGAATGGGCGGCGGCGGCATGCCGGGGCTTCCTGGAATGGGCGGTGGTGGAAACGGCCCTGGAGTCGATCCAGATACACTCCCGCAAGATCTAAAAGACATGTTGAATAAGAAGTAATTTCAGAAATTTACGTTTGAAAGGTGAAGTAACATGGCAATTGCATTGAGGCTCTCGCGCGGCGGAGCAAAGAAGCGTCCTTATTACCGGATCGTAGCGGCAGACAGCCGCCGTGCGCGTGACGGCAAATATCTTGAGCAGATCGGCACATACAATCCGCTGCTCGCCAAGGATAACCCGGAGCGGGTAAAGCTGAACGAAGACCGGATCAAATATTGGCTCGGCGTGGGTGCACAGCCATCCGACCGCGTTCTGCGTTTCCTCGACGCTGCGGGTATTATGGAGCGTCCTGCGCGCAACAACCCAAACAAGGCGAAGCCGGGCGAGAAAGCGACCGAACGCGCTGAAGAGAAGGCTGAGAAGGCCGCTGCTGCCAAGGAAGCCGAAGAAGAAGCGAAGAACGCTCCTGCTGAAGAAGCTCCCGTAGAAGAAGCAGCAGCCGAAGAAGCACCTGCTGAAGAAGCGGCAGCCGAAGCTCCTGCAGAAGAAGCAGCGGCAGAGGAAGCGCCTGCGGAAGAGGCTCCTGCAGAGGAGGCCCCAGCCGAGGAAGCCCCTGCTGAAGAAGCTCCGGCCGAAGAAGAAGCTCCGGCCGAAGAAGCAAAAGAAGAAGAGAAGTCGGAAGACTGATCGGATTGATGGCGGACCAGCCCGCAGATCCCAAGCTGTTAGAGCTTGCCGCCATTACCGGCGCGCATGGGGTCACGGGCGAGGTCCGGTTGAAATTGTTCGGGGAGGGCGCAGAGGCGCTCTCCCGGATCAAGCATTTCTCCGCCAAGGTAGGCGGCAAGCAATACACCCTCACCAAAGTCCGTTCCGACAACAAAGGCGGCGCGATTGCGCGGCTTGCCGAAGTCACAACGCGCAATGATGCGGAAAAGATGCGGGGCACTGTCCTCACCGCTCCGCGCGATGTTTTGCCTGCGCTGGACGAGGGTGAATATTACCACACAGACCTGCTGGGCCTTGCTGTCGTCACCGAAACGGGCGCTGGCGTGGGCGAAGTGATCGCGGTTGAGAATTTCGGCGCGACCGACCTTATCGAAATCCGCAAAGACCCGCCTCCGCCCAAAGG
>CALLIO010000019.1 GCA_938009055.1 uncultured Altererythrobacter sp. | reverse complement strand
GAAACTGGCGAGCGAAGCGGCGGCGCTATCGGTATGAACACGATCCACGCCTTGATGGAGCGGCTGCAATCGCTCCACTCGCAAACACAGGAAACTCCGCTGTTCAATCCCGTATTCCAATTGGGATTGGACCTCTCGCGCGAGTTAGAGGAAGGCGCGCTTGACCTCGATGCAGTCGAAGCGCTGGTCGCAGAGCTGGAATGCGCGAGCATGCAAGCACGGTCCAAACGTTTGCGCAGGTTGGTCGAGCCGGTCGATCAAGGCGGCAATAGCCAAGCGCTGGCGACAAGCCTGCAAGCGGGTGATTTCGCCGCATTTGCCAAGCAGTGGGAAACCCCGCAGCTTCACACGGTCTTTACCGCGCACCCCACTTTTCTGCTCACCGATGCGCAATCCAAAGCGGTTGCAGCCGCCGCCAGCAAAGAGACCGCAATTGGCCCTGAAGTCTGCGTGCCGGGCACCGAACGCGATGCCGTGACGCTGGTCTATGAACATAACCGCGCAATGGATGCGATCGCCCATGCGCAAGACGCGCGCGACGGGATTGTAAGCGAATTGCTGGGTCACGCGGCGCAGCAATGGCCTTCAGAATGGCTCGCGCTCAAGCCGTTGCCTTTCCGCTTTGCAAGCTGGGTCGGCTACGACATGGATGGCCGCACCGACATCAAATGGTTCGATAGCATCGGCTTCCGTCTGGCTGAAAAGGCGCAGCGGTTGAAGAAATACACCGCGCAATTGGAAACGATTGACGCATCGCATGCGCTGCTCGGCACGCTTAAGCCTGCCCTCGCCAATGCTGAAGCACGCGCGGCAGATTTCGCCGCTGATTTGAGCGAACCGCAAGCCTTGTCGGATGCGGCAAACCGTTTGACCGCCGATGATCCGGCAAAGCTCCTGTCGCTCGCGCCCCTGATCGAGGCGCTAGAGGAAGAAGCGCAATCTTGTGATCAAGCCCGCGCTATCGAGCTCAAAACGCTGGCCAGCGCGATGCGCGCCGATGGGCTGGGAATGGGCTGGATCCACTTCCGCGTGAATTCATCACAACTCCACAATGCGATCCGCCGCCGGATTGATCCTGACAATACGCTCGATCTGGGCAGCAAGGGTGCGATGGCAACTTTGCGCCAGATTTTGAGCGAGGTGAAACCGCTGCGTTCGAATTTTGCTGCACTTGCGATCGAAAGCTCGACCGCGATCCGCCAATTCCTCGCGATGGCGCAAATCCTCGAGCATGTGGACGCGGATGCACCGATCCGCATGCTGATTGCCGAATGCGAGCAGCCCTCCACTATTTTGGCCGCACTCTATTTCTCCAAGCTGTTCGGCATTGAAGGCAAGGTCGATGTCTCACCCCTGTTCGAAACCGAAAGCGCGCTGGAGCATGGCGGGCGCTTCCTCGATGCTTTGTGCGCAGAGCCAATCTATCAGGACTATGCCCGCACGCGCGGACGGGTCGCGATCCAGACCGGATTCTCGGACGCTGGGCGCTTCGTCGGTCAAATCCCTGCCAGCCTTGCGATTGAACGCCTGCAAGGACGGCTGTCGCAAGCGATGGAGAAGAACGGGCTGACCGATGTGGCGGCTCTCATCTTCAACACCCATGGCGAAAGCATGGGCCGCGGCGCCCATCCCGATAGCTTTGCCGACCGGCTCGCTTGGCCGCTATCGTCTTGGTCGAAACGGCGGTTCGTGCGAGCGGGTATCCGCCTTGAGCCAGAAGTCAGCTTCCAAGGCGGCGATGGTTACATGTTCTTTGCAACACCCGAACTTGCGCGCGCCACGCTGACCCGGCTGGCCGAGCTGCGTCCGGCAGACACCGATCCCGATGCGCCGACCGATCCGCTTTACCGGCGCACCGACGTGAGCCTCGACTTTTATCGCGCCATCCGTTCGCACCAGCGCGAACATTTGGAAAGCTCGACCTATAGCCGTGCGGTCACAGCCTTTGGCCTCGGCCTGCTCAACCCCACCGGCAGCCGTGTTTCGCGCCGCCAAAGCGATCTGTCCGCTGACCGCGATATGAATTTGCGCCAGATCCGCGCGATCCCGCACAATTCGATCCTCCAGCAATTGGGCTATCCGGTGAATGTAATTTCCGGTGTCGGCAGCGCGGCCGATGGCAATTATGAGGAACTGGCTGGACTGCTCACGGAAAGCGAACGCGGGGGGCAATTGCTGCGCCTTGTGCGCTCCTCCAATGCGCTGGCGAGCATCAAAACCGTCGCCGCTTATGGCGAATTGTTCAACTCAGCCTATTGGGCCAGCCGTCCCTATCGCGGGACAGAGAGCCATCTGTCCGATGCGTGCGAGGCGCTTGCGGAATATCTCACCAAGGATGACCGCACCGGCGTATTCCGCCGACTTGCCTCGCGCTTGCGGGTCGATGCGCTCAAACTGCACCGGCTGCTGGCACTGATCCCTGATGAGAACCCGCTGGAGGACCGCGAGAACATCCGCCGCACAATTGGCGCGGCGCAATCGCTGAGGCTGGCACTGCTCCAGCACATGTTCATTAAGGCGGTATCGATCCCCGCCTTTAGCCGGGCGAATGACATCAGCCGCGACGATGTGTTGGAGATGATATTCTCGCTGCGGATCGAGGATGCGCTCGCGCAGTTGCGCCGTGCCTATCCCACCAGCTTTCCGCAGATCAGCGACTTCAATGTGAATCAGCCGAGCGATTATCCCGATGGTGATGGCGAGGGGTATGCTATGATCGGACGCGATTATATCGACCCGATCGAGCGCGCCTATGCGCTGTGCCTGCGCCTTTCTACCGCGATTGCGAACGAATTCGGAGCGCATGGATAAATGTAGGCACGCGCGCTGACAGCGCGATTCCACCCATAAAATGTGCCCCAAACTGGGGCATGTCAGTGCTGGACCGCGTTAACTTATGTCAAAATCGCGTCTCTTTGAGGGACGCAGGCACGCTAGGCACTGGAAATTTTGCGGTTTTTGGGGCATAGAATCGCGCATGATGATTGCAATGAAGTCTTTGAAATTCGCCCTTGCTGGCTCTCTCGCCCTGTTTGGTGGAACCTCCATGGCGGGCGCGCAAACCCTGCCTCCAGTGGGCGGAACACCCTCGGCTATCACGGTTGACAGCAATGCACTGCACGCTGGTGACGAGGCGAGCCTCAACGACGCGTCGGTTGAAATCGTCGAGCCGGGCTTTGCGCCCTCGCCCGATCCGATGCTGGCGGATGAGACTGTGGCAGAGCCGCTTTCGAGCGCTGCTCCGTCGATCACGCCAACGGTAACACCCGCTGTTGCAACCGCAGCGACACAGGACCGCACGGCTGCCCGGATGATCTCTAACCCGCAAGTCCAAGACGTTCAAAAGACGCTGGCAGCGCAGAAGAAAAAAGATCCCTTTGTGATCAAATCCATCCTCGAAATTGATGGCCCGATCAAATATGGCGAATGGTTCTGGGACGATGAAGGCGTGCCTCCTGGCCCGCTGGTGATGACGGTTGACCTCGACGCGCGGGTTATCTCGGTCTTTCGCGGTGGCCACGAGATTGGCGCTGCTGCTGCATTGCTCGGCACCCAAAAGCACCCGACCCCGCTTGGCACGTTCAAGATCCTGACCAAGGAAAAGGACAATGTCTCTGAAAAGTATGACAATGCGCCCATGCCTTGGACATTGCGCCTGACCTGGAGCGGGATTGCGATCCACGGCTCGCTGGTTGAAAATGGCTATGCCAGCCACGGATGTGTCGGCGTGCCAGACGAGTTTGCTGAAAAGCTGTTCGGCATTGCCAAACTGGGCGACAAGGTCATCATCACACGCGGCGAGACTGCTGCGGTGGGCGACAAGCTCCTCTAACTCAGCTGCAATCTAGTGGACGGTGCGGGGCGGCTCGCGCTCCAATCGCCATCGAATAGCGAAGTCCTCTTCTTGCGTTAGGTCTTGCTCAATCGGCGCAACCAAAATCCCGCCAAAATTGGCCGTTTCATGTCGGTCCAGCGCTTGCGCTAGCTGCATGGCGCCGCCCATCGTCGCATTGCCGCCAAGCTTCTCCATCGCCAACAAAATCACCCGGGCTGTCACGCTGGTGTAGGGAAAACGCGGCTCATAGATGAGCGCCTCGCCCTCCTCACTTACGCGCTGCTCCCATTCTTCCTGCGCCACATGATTCAGCGCATAATCCGCATCCTGCAAATGCAGAGCGCTTTGCGCAATCTTGGCGGTATCGAGCCAGTCAGCATCGGCCAGCGCCTTGCGAATGCGCGCGCGGTCAAACTGTTCATCCTCGTTTGAAGGATCGCGAACCGGTGTGATTCCGGCATCCAACACGATTTTCTCAAGCTGTGCC
>CALLIO010000018.1 GCA_938009055.1 uncultured Altererythrobacter sp. | reverse complement strand
GGTTTGCGCCCACGAAAATTGGGCCTACGCGAATCGCCCTTGCCTTGGGCAGCCTGTTCAAGCGTAATCTGCAATTCCTGGCTCATTTGGGCAAAGTCGCGCTCAACCCCGCCCATCCGGCCAATCAAGACATGATCGGTGTTGGCAAGACCATGCACCGGCAAAGCCGCGCGCAGCATTTCGCGAAACCGCCGCTTCATCCGATTGCGCACGACGGCATTGCCAATCTTCTTAGTCACGGTGATCCCAAAGCGCATGCCTTGCCCATCATTGGGCCGCGTTTGCAGGACAAAGCCGGGCCGCGCATTGCGCAAGCCTTTGTTGGCGGCGAGAAAATCAGCGCGTTTGGTCAGAACCTTGAGCATTTAGACTGACCTTAAAGGAAACGGGCCCCCAATGGGAGCCCGCAAGGCCGACTGGCCGCCCGCAGCAGCGCGGACTCGTCCGCAAGCTGCGAGGATAGCGCACGCCGGATGGCGTGCGGAACTCAAATCACGCGCAAAGGTTCTTGCGGCCACGCTTACGGCGCGCGCGCAGAACTTTGCGGCCACCTGTGGTTTTCTTGCGTGCGAAGAAACCGTGGCGACGGGCGCGTACCAGATTGCTGGGCTGAAATGTCCGCTTCATAACGTCCTCGAAAAATCAAAATTGTTCTGGTGCCAAAGACCCGGAGCCAAACTGCCGGAACACCCAAAGAATAGTCCGCTGATTAAAGCGATCCACATGCAGGCGGCGCAATTAGGCAAAGCGCCTCACTGAGTCAAGTTAAGTATCGAGGAATGAGACGTCCTGATAGGCAAGCATCGGTGCAGGCAATTCCAGCGCGCCAACCGGCTCGATTGAAAGCGGCGCAATCTCGGCCAAAGGCGCCGGTGCAGGCTCATCGAATGCGAACACAGCGCGCGGCAGCTCTTGTGCAGTTTCGGCAACAGCCATTCCAGTGACCCATGGGCGCATATCGCGCGCATCGAGCCACAATGCAGAGACATGTGGGACCGAATTGGTCATGTCGTAAAAGGCACGTGCCTGATCTTCGCTCATGCCCATTTCCTCGTAATAGTCGAGGTAGAAGCGGTTTTCCGGAGCATTGGGCGCATAATCGCGCGGCTCGCGGCCGAAATTATCGCGCCATGAGTGAACAGCGAATTCCGCGCCGTCTTCGATTACATGGTCTTGGCCAGCCAGAAACAGCTCGACCGCACCTGAACGCGCCGAACCCCCGGCACCGATACGGGTGGTCAGGCCAGCTTCGCGGATCTTGCGACCCACTTTGAGGTTGGCGACATCATCGCTGGTGCCCGGCCCTTCGACAATCTCGAACACGGCGAGCTCAGGATTGTCAGCCAGCATCATGTCGAAATATTGCGGGCTCTGGCTGTTGGTTGGGCCAACGAGCGCGGCTCGCTTGTCGTTGAGCACCTTGAACGGGCCGTATTGCGCGGTGGCGACATCGGCCTGCGGACGAAATGCCGGAGCGAAATAGCGTTCGGTCGGCTGAACGGCAGCAGCAGCAATGGGAGCGGCAGTGTAGCTGGTCTCGCGTGATCCTTCGACTCGGATCCATTGCTGGGTCGCCTCGTCCCACTCTTCGACCCACTGCTCGACCGCGACTACGCGCTTGGCCGAGGGGGAGGCAAAGGCAGCAGCCTTAACATCGCTTGGTCCCGCCTGCACAGGCGCACTCAGCACTTCCCCATAAGGCTGCGCACTCAGCGAAGCGGGGGCTGCAAGAAGGGACACGAGTCCAGCGATGGTGAAAACGGCGTTGCGCATGACGTAGTTTTGCGCAGGCAGGTTTTGGGATTTTGCAAAAAGACTTGGCTACCAGCGCGTTAACCATAATTCCAAGAAATGCGCCTTCACCGTCGACAAATGGATAAGAATTGACCAAGTATAATGCCTTAATTCAGGTTAACCCCTTGGTAGCAACTTCAGGAGAGGCACTTGGTCGCACTGGTAAGAACTGTCGCCTATTTGGGGCTAGAGGCGCGCAGTGTTGAAGTGCAATGCCAAGTGGCTGCGGGTCTGCCGCGCTTTGCAATCGTGGGCTTGCCCGACAAAGCAGTGAGCGAAAGCCGCGAGCGGGTGCAGTCAGCACTCGCCGCCATGGGTCTGGCGATGCCGCCCAAAAGGATCACGATCAACCTATCGCCCGCCGATCTGCCCAAGGATGGCTCGCATTATGATTTGCCGATTGCGCTCGCACTGCTGGCGGCGATGGGTGTGACCGATGCAGAGCAATTGGGTGATTGGGTGGCCGTTGGCGAGTTGGCGCTCGATGGGCGGATTGTGGCGACACCGGGCGTATTGCTGGCCGCGCTGCATGCAAGCGAGGTTGAAACGGGGCTGATTTGCCCGGCTTCACAAGGGGCAGAAGCGAAATGGGCGAGCGGCGTGCCCGTGATCGCAGCGCCCAACCTCACGGGACTTCTTAGTCATCTGAAAGGTGAGCGCGATCTGCCTGAGCCTGAACGCGGGGCTGTTGAACAGTCTGGCGTGATCGCTGATCTGGCGCAGGTTAAAGGGCAGGAAAGCGCCAAACGCGCGCTCGAGATTGCCGCCGCTGGTGGACACAATCTGCTGATGAGTGGGCCACCGGGTGCGGGCAAGAGCCTGCTCGCTTCCTGCTTACCGGGGATCTTGCCCGAGCTATCACCGTCTGAAGCGCTCGAAGTGTCGATGGTGCAATCGGTCGCTGGCTTGCTCGAAGGCGGCACAATCAGCCGCGAGCGTCCTTTTCGCGCTCCGCATCACTCTGCCAGTATGGCAGCGCTGACCGGAGGGGGGTTAAAGGTAAAACCAGGCGAGGTTAGCTTGGCGCATCTAGGCGTGCTGTTCTTGGATGAATTGCCCGAATTCCAACGTCCCGTGCTCGATTCGCTGCGGCAACCGCTGGAAACCGGCAGCGTCGATGTTGCGCGCGCCAATGCCCATGTGACCTTTCCCGCGCGCGTGCAATTGATTGCCGCTATGAACCCGTGCCGCTGCGGCCATCTGGGCGATCCCGCACTTGCTTGCTCCAGAGCGCCCAAATGCGCTGCTGATTATCAAAGCAAGGTGTCCGGCCCAATGCTCGATCGGATTGACCTGCATGTGGAAGTCGATCCGGTCAGTGCAGCGGATCTCGCCATGCCCGCCAATGCTGAAGCCAGCGCTGCCGTGGCACGGCGAGTGGCATCTGCACGGGGCTTACAAACCGCCCGAGCTGAGCAGACCGGTGCGCGCAGCAATGCCGAGCTGAATGGCGATGCGCTGGAAGAATTCGCCGGTCCGGACGAGGAAGGGCGGGCTTTGCTAATGCGGGCGGCGGAAAAATTGCGGCTGTCAGCGCGCGGCTACACTCGGCTTTTGCGTGTCTCGCGAACCATTGCCGATCTGTCGGGATCGCGCGCCGTTTCGCGTGTCCACATTGCCGAAGCGCTCAGCTATCGACGGCGGGCGCCAACCGCGTAATATAGCGCGCATGGAAGGGTTTGATCCACGCTGGCTAATCCACGCAGGCGGCTTCTTTTATGTGCTGGCCTTCGTCATCCGCGAAGAGTTGGTGATGCGCTTGCTCGTGCTGACAGGCTCAGCGCATTATATTCTCTACTATTTTCTCTATCCCGAAGTTCCCTTGTGGGATGCGATCATGACCAGCACGGTAATGGTGTTCGCCAATCTATACGTGGTGAGTCAGGTCATTTTGGAGCGCACAACATTGCGCATGTCGGATGATGAGAAGACGCTGTTTGAAGCCTTTGACACGCTTAATCCCGGGCAGTTTCGGCATTTGCTCAAGGCGGCCAGCTGGCACTTGATTGACGATAGCAAGGGGGCCAATGGGACCGTCCTGACCCGCGAGGGCGAGGCGGCACCTGCCCTATATTACATTCTCGATGGGGCAGTTTCCGCACAAAAGGGCGCGCAAGTGTTCCGACTGCCTGCGGGCAATTTCATCGGCGAGATTGCCTATGTTTTGGGTACGGGAACATCGGCGACCGCCATCGCGCCGATCGGCACGCGCTATGTGCGGTGGGACGCGCAAAGTCTGGCAGCGCTGGCAAAAAGGAAGCCTGCACTTGGCAATGCGTTGAATGCGCTTTTAACGCGGGACTTGGCGAAAAAGCTGACGGTCAGTTATCAGCCCGACGGCGCGCTTGCAGCCGATGCGCAGACCAAAGAGATGTTCGCTGGCGCCTAAGACTTTGGCGCTGGCTTAGCTCGCGCGTTTCAGTTCGCCGGTCTTTACAAGCTTGGGATATTCGCCCGGCTCGCGTTTGCAGCAGGTGTCCTCGGCAATGGTGCCATCTGCGCGCTTGCCCAGATCTTCGCGATTGACCATCCACAAATCCTCATGCGTGAGGATGCGGCCATCATGGGCGAGGATTGAGACCGGCCCGATTGGCAAGCGATCCACTTCGTCCACGATGACGGGATTTTCCTCAACCTCGACACCGTATTTTTGGCCCCATTGGCGCAGCGAAAGCATGGCGGGGAGGAGGTCAAAGCCCTTTTCCGTCAGGCGATATTCGATCTTGCGGCGGTCATCGGGGCACGGTTCGCGCTTGAGAATCTCGTGCTCAACCAGCTTGGCGAGACGGTTGGAAAGGATATTGCGGGCAATGCCAAGCTCGCTCAAAAACTCTTCGAAGTGATGCAGCCCGTTGAAGCTGGCGCGCAGGATCATAAATGACCAGCGTTCGCCCATAACTTCCAAGGCTTGCGGCAGTCCGCATTCGATCAGCTCTTTGAGTGGTTCGCGAATATCGCTCATAATTTGAGTCCTTTTCCTGCAACCTATCTAGCGCACTTTGGCCAAGAATCAAAATATATAAGTTTTTAGTTGCAACTCAAAACCTAATTGACTAGGTAGTGATTCGCAACTGGTTGTGATCTGCAACTGATTGTTCCCTCAATTGGCTCCCGTGAAAAGGACTTTAATGATGACCCTCTCCTCCTCTTTCCTCTCGCGTCTTGGCATTTTCGCACTGGCGCTGATCTACACCGCCTTGAGCTTTGGCGTGGCGACTGCCCCGGTCTCCGCGAAAAGCTCAGGCCCCTATTACACTGCCGAGCTCGCCCAGCCCGCCAAGGACAATCGCACTATCGCGCGCGGCGTTGTTTGGCGTTGTGAAGGCACATCTTGCCGCGCGGGCAAATCATCATCACGCCCGATCCGTGTATGCCGCGGCCTGGCGCGCGAATTTGGCGAAGTGACCAGCTTCACATCGCGCGGTGAAACACTCGCCGAGGAAAAACTGGCGAAGTGCAACGGCAAGTAAGCCACTAAAATCCCCCGACTTCCGCAAAGCTCCTCTCCATGGCATGCGGATGCTTAGGACCTCTGGAAACTCCCTTCCCCAAGCGAGTTTTCGGGGGTCCTTTTTTCTTCGGAGATAAGTCGAGATAACCCATAGATGGCGCGAGATCACGCGCTTTAGGCTGAGATAAGCCCTTGTTCTTTCAAGGTCTGCGC
>CALLIO010000017.1 GCA_938009055.1 uncultured Altererythrobacter sp. | reverse complement strand
AAAGCGCTGGTGGTAAGGGCGCACAATAACTCTCCGATGAAAGGAGAATGCGATGCAAGACAATGTCCAGTTCAAGCACGAGGCGGCCCCAAGGCGTCATCGCATTGTATCGCTGCAGACTTATGACACTCGCTTTCGCGCACTGATCGGGCGTGCAGCATGGGAAAGCCTGCCTGCAGCGGTCCAGCGCCGCTTTTCCAAACGATTGGGCGGTGATCAGCTCGTGCTGTACCCCGGCACCATGCGCACAGCGCGCTTTTCACGCCTTGGTTGGCTCTTCGCGCAAGCATGCCGTGTGATCGGCGCGCCGCTTCCCCTGCACACAGATTGCGGGCGGCCCGCAGCCGTCAGTGTTGCAGAGGACGCGCAAAGCGGCGGGCAATGCTGGACCCGCATCTATGGCCGCGAGCACGGCTTCCCGCAAGTGATCCACAGCGCCAAACGCTTTGCTGGCCCAACCGGTCTGGAAGAATATGTTGGGCGCGGGGTCGGCATGGCTTTGACCGTCGCAGCGGTTGATGGCGGCCTGGAGTTTGTCAGCGATCACTACTTCTTCGCTGCATTTGGCAAGCGCTGGCGGATCCCTCGCTGGCTTGAACCGGGCAGGACTGTTGTTCGCCATATTGATCGCGGCGATGATCGGGGAGAGGGCGCGTTTCTTTTCTCGCTCAGCCTGCACCACCCGTGGTTTGGCGAATTGGTCTATCAGGAAGGAGAATTCCGCGATGGCTGATCGGAGCAAACCTCTCAAAGTCATGATCCTTGGCGCAAGCGGCGTCTTCGGATCGCGCCTCGTCAAATTGGCAGCGCGCGAGGAAGGTCTGCGTCTTGTCTTAGCCGCGCGCAATTTGCGCAAGCTATCGGCGGTTGCTGAAGGATTGGATTTGCCGGCCGAATGCCGGGTGATTGACCGCGATGCCATCACCGCGCTCGACTTAGATGGGATTGATGTTGTGATCGATGCAGCGGGCCCTTTCCAATCCTCGCATATGCGCGTGGTTGAAAGCTGCATTGCCGCGCGCGTGACTTATGTCGATCTTGCCGATGGGCGCGATTTTATTTCCGAATTTCCCCGCTTTGACGAAGTGGCCAAGGGCGCGCAGGTCGCGCTGATTACCGGCGCAAGCTCGATCCCTGCGCTTTCGCATGCGGTGATCGAAGAGCTAACCCAAGACTGGCAGGCCATCGATAGCCTGCGCATCGGCATTTATCCAGGCAATCGCGCGCCGCGCGGCCTGAGCGTGGTTGAGGCAATTCTGTCCTATGTCGGCAAGCCTGTCCGCGTCTTTCGTGATGGCAAATGGCATGAGGTAAGCGGGTGGGGGATGACCCACCGCGAGGCTATTCCCGGCATCGGCAAACGCTGGGCGAGCGTGTGCGACACTCCTGAGCAAGATCTGCTGGTCGAGCGGTTTAACCCGCGGCAAAGCGCCGAGTTCTTCGCCGGTCTGGAGTTATCTATGCTTCATCTCGGCCTGTCTGCGATGGCGATGCCGGTGCGGTTGGGCTGGATCAAAAGCTTGCGGCCCTTTGCCAAACCTCTGCTGGCGATGGCGAAATGGTTCGTGCCCTTTGGTTCGGATGAAGGCGCGATGACAGTGCGGGCAAGCGGTATAGGAAGCGCAGGCGCGGCGGTCAGCCGGTCATGGGTGCTGGGCGCAGATGCCAATCGCGGCCCCAATGTGCCGGTGCTGGCAGCGCTCGCATTGATCCGGCGATTGCGCGATGGATGGCAGGCCCCGCATGGTGCCTATCCCTGCGCTGGCATCCTTGATCTGGCCGAATTTGCCGGAGATTTCGAGCGCTTGGGAATGCGCTGTTCGATTGATGCCAATGCGCAATCGAGCGAAAGTTTTGACTCGGGCGCGCAAGAGGGGCAATCCTTCGCCGCATGATCAAACCAATCCTGGGCGGCTTAGCTGCTTTCACCTTCGCTTTTTCTGCCCCGCTCGCCGCGCAAAGCGCGCAAGAGAAGCTCGATAGCCGCTATGACCGCGCCCTAGCGGCAGGATACAAAGCGCTGATGCTGTGCAGCGCAATCGGCAATGCAGAGCGCAATGGCGCGAAGCGCACGCCGGAAAGCGTCCATGAGTGGGAGCTGACGGGTATTCAGGCGCCGCTCAACGATATTGTCCAAGATCTGGACTACGAGATTGTGCGCAGGCCAAGCGGTCAGATTGCCCATGTCGCTGTCGATTGGGCAGAGGATATGCCGCCGCGGGTTGCAGCCTATTTCTCCGAGACGGGCTGTTCTGCTTTGCCGATTGGCACGGCGGAAGATTGGAGCGAACCGGCGCGTCCGATCGAGATGGAGCCTCGGGACAATTCTGTCACGGCATGGAGCCAGTTTAAGGCAAGTCCTGTTCGTGATGAAGTCGAGGCCGCATTCGGCGACCAATATGGCAAGGGGACACGAACGACCGCCGCCTTGGTTCAAACAGATTCCGAGATAATCGATTGGCAGTTTGCCCAGGGATATACGCCGCAGACGCCGCAGCGCACATGGTCAGTGGCCAAGAGCATCGCCGCCACTCTGGTCGGTGCGGCTGTGCTATCGGGCGAATATTCGGTCGAGGATCCGATCAATATGAATTACTGGCGCAGCGGCGGCTCAAGCGAACCGCGCAATGCCATTACCATCGATCATGCTCTGCGGATGGCCTCGGGTCGATATTCCGACACTCCGGGCAACCGGACCGATCCGCTCTATTGGGGCGGTTCAACCGTGAACGAGGCAGCGACCGGCTGGCCGCTGGTGACGAAGCCGGGCACGGTCTTTCGCTATGCCAACAATGACACGCTGATGGCGATCAAGGGCATTGATGGCTGGGTCAGCTATTATCCGCCGCGCGAATTCTTCGAAAAGCTGGGCATGGATAACACCGTGGCCGAAACGGATATTCGCGGTGACTATATCCTCTCCAGCCAGGTGTGGTCGACGGCGGATGATCTGGCCAAACTGGGTCAGCTTTACCTCGACAATGGCGTGATCAACAAAGGCACCGAGGATGAAGAACGCCTGCTGCCCGAAAACTGGCGTGAATATGTCTCTGCGCCCAGCGGCCCGCAACCCGATGGGCGACCCGTGGGCTATGGCGCGGGCTTTTGGCTCATGAACAAATCCGATGGCATTCCACCCGACACATTCGCCGCTTTCGGCAATCGCGGGCAATATGTCGTGATCGTCCCAAGCCGCAATGTCGTGATCGTGCGGCGGGGCGAGGATCCGGCTGGAGCGCGCTTTGACATCATTGCCTTTACCCGCGATGTGCTGGCCGCACTAAAATAGCAGACCCCTTTTGAAGCGAGTTCGACCGATGATCCGCCAAGCCATAACCTTCCTTGCTGCGCTTAGCTGTGCAAGCGCTGCCATTGCCGAGACTGTCCAAGTGCCCAACTACCCCGAAACACGCACAGTGCCTGTGACCGAAGAGATTTTTGGCGAGACGATTGCCGACCCGTATCGCTGGCTCGAAGAGGATGTGCGCTCCAGCACGCAAGTCGCTGATTGGGTTGAGCGCCAGAACCAAGTGACCGAAGGGTTCCTTGGGCAGCTTAAAGGCAATGCATGGTTCAAACAGCGCATTGGCGCGCTCCTCAATTTCGAACGCTTTGGCATTCCGCGCAAGGCTGGTGAGAACTATTTCTACACCCGCAATTCGGGCCTCCAGAACCAATCACAATTGTTCGTCCAAGAGGGTTTGGAGGGCGAACGGCGGTTGCTCATCGATCCCAATAGCTGGGCCGAGGATGGCGCGACAGCGCTTGCCGGATGGGTCGCATCAGAAGATGGCAGCAAGCTTGCCTATAGCGTGCAGGATGGCGGCACCGATTGGCGGATTTTGCGGGTGATGGATGTCGCCACCGGCAAGGTCGAGGGCGAGGAAGTGCGCTGGGCCAAATTCACGGGAATCTCGTGGGTTGGCAATGAAGGTTATCTCTATTCACGCTTCGAACAGCCCGAAGAAGGGAAGGATTTCCAAAGCCGAAACTTCAACCAGCAAGTCTATTTCCACCGCGTTGGCACATCGCAAGCCGATGACGAGCTGGTCTTTGCAACGCCCCAACATCCAGAGCGCGGGCATTTCGCCCAAGTGACCGAAGATGGCCGCTGGATTGTTGTATCCAGCCAGATTGGCACCGATGCGAAACAGGCAGTGCATCTGATCGATCTGGCAAAGCGCGCAGACGAAGGCTGGCAGGCAGAACCGTTGATCGAGGTGCTTGAGAATGAGTGGAACCTGATCGACGGCATCGATGGTGTGCTCTATTTCGTCACCAATAAGGACGCGCCCAAATTCCGCATTGTCGCGATTGATATGAATGCGCCCAAACCGCAATGGCGCACGCTGATTGAAGAGACCGATCAGCCGATTTCAGGCGCATCGATTGTGGGCAACCGGCTGGTTGTCGAATATTTGAAAGATGCCGCCTCTGTCGCTTTGATGTTCGATCTGAAGGGCAAACCAGTGGGTCAGATCGAATTGTCGGGCCTGGGCGCAGCTGGCGGCTTTGGCGGCAAGGCTGGCGATCCAGAGACTTTCTACAGCTTTACCAGTTTCAACCGGCCATCCTCGATCTATCGGCTCAATCTGGAAACGGGCAAGACCGACATTTTCGCGCAACCCGAACTGACATTTGATCCAGCCGATTTTGCTGTGGAGCAACGCTTCTTCACATCGAAAGACGGGACGCGGGTGCCGATGTTCATCGTGCGCAAGAAATCGCTGGCCGATGCCAATCAGGCCGCGCCTACGCTGCTCTATGGCTATGGCGGCTTTGACATTTCGATCACCCCTGCATTCTCAGCGACCCGCATGGCGTGGATCGAGGCGGGCGGGGTCTTCGCACTCGCCAATATTCGCGGCGGGGGCGAATATGGCAAAGAATGGCACGATGGTGGCCGGCGCGAGAACAAGCAGAACAGCTTTGATGATTTCATCGCTGCGGGCGAGTTCTTGAAGGCAGAAGGCTATACCACGGCAGACGGGCTGGCCATTCAAGGCGGATCCAACGGCGGATTGCTGGTGGGTGCGGTCGTTAATCAGCGGCCCGATCTTGTCAGCGCTGCCCATGCCGCCGTTGGCGTGATGGATATGCTGCGTTTTGATCGCTGGACCGCCGGCCGGTATTGGGTGGATGATTATGGCTATCCCGACCGCGAGGAAGATTTCAAACGCCTTCTTTCCTATTCGCCCTATCACAACATTAAGGGCGGTACGGACTATCCAGCGGTTCTTGTGACAACAGCGGATACGGATGACCGGGTGGTTCCCGCCCATAGCTTCAAATATGCAGCCGCTCTCCAAGCCGCTGATCTGGGCGATAAACCACATATCATCCGGGTCGAGACGCGCGCCGGGCACGGGGCGGGCAAGCCCACCGACAAGGCGATAGAGGAGGGGGCCGATGTGCTCTCCTTCCTTGCGCATTATACGGGTTTGAGCATTCCTGCCGAGGCCACGAAATAGGGCGTTCAGAAAAAGCGTCACTTTTCTGAACATCGTCTGTCAGTCGAATTCAGGCTCGTCACATAGCGACTCGTCCATAAAGGGATCGTAGCCGGGGCACAGTGTTCCGGCAGAACCCGAGGATGAGACCTATGACGAAGACTAGCAAGACTCTCGCTAAAGGCGCTCTCGGGACTGTCGCGGCTGGCGCGATGGCCCTGGCGTCTGCAACCCCAGCCATGGCGCAAGACCGCCATCGTGATCGCGGCATTGATGCCGGCGACATTATCGCTGGCGCACTGATTATCGGCGGCATCGCTGCTGTCGCCTCGGCCGCGGGCAAGGACCGCAATGGCTATCGCTATCGTGACCGGAATTATCGCGGCCACAATGGCTATTCTCGCGGCAATCCGCGCGGAGCTGTCGAACGCTGCGTCCGCGCCGCTGAAAACCGCGCGAAACGCTATGGCTATCGCTTTGCCGATGTGACCCAGATCCGTGACGTGGATGACACCCGTTATGGCTGGAGGGTCAAGGGCCGGCTCGTGGTGGACGGATCGCGTGGCTATCGCGGCGCCCATTACAACGATCGCTACCGCTATGAT
>CALLIO010000016.1 GCA_938009055.1 uncultured Altererythrobacter sp. | reverse complement strand
ATGCCCGATATGGGCGGCATGGGCGGCATGGGCGGCGGCATGGGCTTCTAAGCCTGACGCCACTGACTATACGTCACAAGATAAGACCCGGCGGGAGCGATCCTGCCGGGTTTTTCTTTGGCAAAAACGAACGAAAGATGGGCGCGTGCGGATGTCGGCGGAGGGCGTATCTTTCGATTGAAGCCAAATTCGGCGCAAACATTCACATTTTGCGCGGGCGTGAAGGAATCTGTCGCTTGCGCGGCACATTTGGTCGTCAGCAGCAAAGATTGTGCTTGCGGTGGAGAATCCCCTGATTCAAACCCCTAGTTCTCATTAACCCGGTGCAAAGCTTGATTGGAATATAACACAAGAATGCCCCTTTCGATCCTCACCCCCCTCAAAACCCTTTCCCTCGCTGCTGCTGCATCGCTGCTCGCCTTTCAGGCGCCGGCTTCTGCGCAAAACAATCTGGAGGCCGATTTCGATAGCGCCTTTGGAACGCAGCAACGCGCACCGCAGACATTTGTGGCGCAATATCAAGGCGGGTTCGAGCGGCAGATCGCTCAACTGGCCGATGGCAATCGCGGCCGGATCGGGGTCTATGCAGTTGATCTGACCACGGGCAAAGAAGTGTCGGTTCTGGCCGATCAGCGCTTCCCAATGGCCTCGACCAGCAAGGTCGCGGTTGCGGCAACCTTCCTTGCCGGTGTCGATCAGGGCCGCTGGAGCCTGTCGAGCGAGTATCCGCTGCTGACACGGATCAAGTCCAAGCGTTTTTCAAACCAGCGCGCCAATCAAGTTTCCAGTCGTTATGTCTCTGGCCAAGAGCTGATTGATTTGATGATTAGCAAGAGCTGCAACAGCTGCACCGATGCTTTGCTGCGCGTTGTCGGGGGACCCAATGCGGTAAACCGGTGGATGCGCAATCAGGCAGGCATTACCGATTTCGAACTCTCGCGTGATATTGCGACCTTGGTGCGCGATGATGGCGAATATGATCCGGCTGACTGGATTGATCCGCGCGATTCAGCAACGCCGCGTGCAATGGGCCAATTCCTAGCCGGTGTTTACAATGGCCGCTGGCTCAGCCCGCGCAGCCGGCAGGTTATTCTCAATGCAATGCAAGCCACAACCACCGGTCGCGACCGGATGAAGGCCGCTTTGCCCATGCGTGCTAACTTGGCGCACAAAACTGGCACGCTAACCCGTACGGCGAGTGATATCGGATATTTCCGGCTTGATGATGGCCGCACAATTGCAGCAGCGATCTATGTGACCGGCCAAAGCCCGTCGATGAAAGTCGAGAACGGCAGCCGCTCGATGAAATTGCGGGCCCGCAGCAGCCGCGATGATCGGATCGCGCAAATTACGCGCGCGCTTTACAATGGCTATTCAAGCGAAGGTTATCGCAATAATGGCCGCACTTGGACCAATGCGAACACGCGCACTGGCGGCTAAGTTCTGCGGCTGAATTTTCGCCTGCCTAACAGTGAGCGACTAACAAGCGGGAAATAGGGCATTTGGATGCGCCGTCTGGCGGCATCTTGGCCCATCTACCCCTTATCTCGACTTATCTCGATCTATCTCTGGGCACCGTTCTCAGAGCCAAACACGCATGAAAAAAGGGCGGCTCCATCGCTGGAACCGCCCCTCTTAAAACCTAATGAAAGGTCAGAAGACCGAATTACTCGGTTACTTCTTCAGCTGCTTCAGCAACTTCTTCCATTGCGCCTTCAGCAGCGTCAGCGGTTTCTTCCATTGCGCCTTCAGCAGTTTCAGCAACAGCTTCAGCGTTTGCTTCAACGTCAGCAGCTACGCCTTCTGCAGCTTCTTCAACGCCTTCAGCGGTTTCAGAGCAAGCAGCCAGGCCGAGAGCCGAAGTAGCGATTGCGGCGGCAAATACGATCTTACGCATAGTTTCAATTCCTTGATCAGCGAGTGTAAAAAACGAGACCCGAAGTGACCTCGCACAAAGAAAGAGAATCTCCCCCTCTCCGTGCTTCCTAAATAATGGCGACTTTGTGGCAGCGCAAGCGCTTTTCGCCATAATCGTCATATTTCGTCACTTTTTCGCCATAATTTACATTTTCCTGCCCTTGCACACTCGGAAGCGCTGCTTGCGGAGAACCTGCGCACGGCGGCTTACACCAGCGCGCGCCGCCTGCTAATACGCCAACTATGGCGGAAAAGCAGCATCTCTATCTGGTCGACGGATCAGCCTATATCTTCAGAGCCTATCACCGGCTCCCCCCGCTCACCAATCCTGAGGGAACGCCCGTCGGTGCGGTCTATGGCTACACCACTATGCTGTGGAAGCTGGCCGAGGATCTGGACGGCGCAGAAGGACCAACGCATCTCGCCGTTATTCTTGATGCATCGGGCAAGTCGTTCCGCAACGATATCTATCCCGAATATAAGGCCAACCGCCCGCCCCCGCCAGAAGATCTGGTGCCGCAATTCCCGCTCATCCGCGATGCGACCAAGGCGTTTAGCCTGCCGTGTATCGAGGAATTGGGGCTGGAGGCGGATGATCTGATCGCTTCTTATGCCCGCGCTGCGCAGGACAAGGGATGGGACGTTACCATCGTTTCGTCCGACAAGGATTTGATGCAGCTCATCAGCGAGAAACATGGCCCGAACGGTCCGGCGCGTATCGACATGCTCGATACGATGAAGAACCAGCGCATCTATACTGATGAAGTCCACGAAAAGTTTGGCGTTGCGCCCGATCTGGTGGGCGATGTGCTGGCACTGATGGGTGATAGCGTCGACAATGTGCCGGGCATTTACGGCATTGGCCCCAAAACCGCTAGCAAGCTGATTGCCGAGCATGGTTCGCTCGCCGCTGCGCTCGATTATGCGCCAGAAATGAAAAAATCGAAGCTGAAAGAGCGCTTGCTGGAAGGGCGGGCAGAAGCAGAATTGTCGCGCGTTCTGGTGACTTTGAAAGAGGACGCCGCCCTTCCCCAGCCGCTCGATGAGTTAAAGCTGGAAAGCATTCCGCCTGACCCCTTGGCGCAGTTTCTGACCACGCATGGTTTCAACTCGCTGCTCAAACGATTGGGTGCTGGCGCGGGAAGCCCCGAGCGGCCCACCAATCTCAATCCGGCCAAGCGCGAAACCGATTCCGATGCTGGAACGGCCGAGGGCGCAGAAGGCAATCGCCAGCCACTGCCCGAAATGCCCAAGCTGGACCGTAGCACCTATGAAACAGTGCAGACGATGGAGCGGCTGGAGCATTGGATTGCCCGCGCCTTTGCCGCGCGCCAAGTGGCGGTCGATACGGAAACCAATTCGCTCGACGCGATGCAGGCAGAGCTGGTCGGCGTTTCACTCGCATTGGGGCCCAATGATGCGTGCTACATCCCGCTTGGTCATGGCGGCACCGACTTGCTGAGCGAAAAGCCAGAGCAAGTGGACCGCGATGCGGCAGTCGCCGCGCTTAAGCCGCTGCTCGAAGATGATAGCGTGCTCAAAATCGGGCAGAACCTCAAATACGATATAAACGTGCTCGCGCGATATGGCGTCAGCATGACCCCTATCGAAGACACGATGGTGATGAGCTTTGCGCTGGATGCCGGGCGCGGCCCCACCGGCATGGGCGGCGGGCACGGGATGGACGAATTGTCCGAACGCCATCTGGGCCACATTTGCCTCTCCTTCAAAGAAGTGTGCGGCACCGGCAAGAAAGCTATCCCCTTTGGCGAAGTCGATTTGCCGCGCGCAACCGAATATGCCGCCGAAGATGCCGATGTGACATGGCGGCTGCATCGCCATTTGAAACCGCGCCTGTCCGAAGAGGGTGGGACCAAAATCTACGAGCGGGTGGATCGCCCGCTCATCCCTGTGGTCGCGGGCATGGAGCGCGAAGGGATCAAGGTTGACCGCGCGCGGCTCGCCAGTCTCTCGACCGAATTTGCCAATGAAACCGCGCGGCTCGAAGGCGAAATTCACGAAGCGGCTGGCGAAGAGTTCACCATCGGCAGCCCCAAGCAATTGGGCGATATATTGTTCGACAAGCTGGGCCATAAGGGCGGCAAGAAAGGCAAGAGCGGGCAATATTCGACCGACCAGAGCGTGCTTGAAAAGCTGGCTGGCGAAGGCGAACCGATTGCCAAGAAGGTGCTCGAATACCGGCAACTGACCAAGCTCAAGTCCACCTATACCGATGCGCTGCAGGCTGCGATCAATCCGAACACGGGCCGTGTTCACACGTCCTATATGCTCGCTGGCGCGCAGACGGGACGGCTGTCCTCCACCGATCCCAATTTGCAGAATATTCCGATCCGCACCGCCATCGGCCGGCAGATTCGCGAGGCTTTTGTGCCAGAGGCAGGCAACGTCTTACTCGCTGCCGACTATTCGCAAATCGAACTGCGGCTCGCCGCGCATATGGCCAATGTCGATAGCTTGAAGGAAGCTTTTGCCAATGGTGAGGACATTCACTCACGCACGGCGACAGAGATGTTTGGCGAGGTCAATCGCGACACCCGCGCGCAGGCCAAAACGATCAATTTTGCGATCCTTTACGGAATCTCGCGCTGGGGTCTGGCGGGCCGATTGGAAGTCGAGGCGGATGAAGCGCAAGCGATGATCGACACATACTTCCAGCGCTTCCCCGGCATCCAGCGTTATATCGCTGAAACGCTCGAAAGCGTGGGCGAATGCGGCTATTCCGAAACCTTGTTTGGCCGCAAAACCTGGTTCCCGCGGATCAATTCCAAGAACGGGATGGAGCGCCAAGGGTCAGAACGCGCGGCGATCAATGCGCCGATCCAAGGCACCAGCGCGGACATCATCAAACGCGCGATGGTGCGGATGCTGCCAGCGCTCAAGGATGCGGGCCTGAATGATGTGCGCATGCTGCTGCAAGTGCATGACGAGCTGGTGTTCGAACTGCCTGAAGGCGATGTCGCGGCAGCCTCTCCGATCATCGAGCGGGTGATGGCAGAAGCTGCCCTTCCCGCTGTCACGCTCGACGTGCCTTTGGGTGTAGAGATTGGCACTGGAACCAGCTGGGATGCAGCGCATTGATGCAGCACATGCTCGACACTCTTAAACCGGAAAACTGGTCGATCGACTGGAACATTATCGCTTTGTCGGCGGTCTCGCTCGCGCTGGGGTTGCTGGGTGCCTATCTGCTTTACCGGCTCGCCTATGCAGTGGTGACACGGCTGGCGAAACGTTCTGAGAATGAAGCCGATGATCTGATCCTTGAGCGGATCAGGCGACCTATCAAATGGTCTTTCCTTACCATTGGCGTATCGCTGGCAGCCCAAGCGAATCTGGAGCTGGCGCGTTTTTGGGAACCGCTCGGCGTATTCCTCCAGCCAGCGCTGCTCGGCTGGCTCGCTTACAATTTCGTGAAGGCAATGACCGCTGTGATGGAATTGCGGATGGAGACACAAGACCCCGTTGCCATGCGCAGCAGGCGTACGCGGATTGCGGTGCTATCGCGGATTGCGACGATGGCGATCCTGACGATTACCGTGGGCTTGATGCTGTTTTCGATCCCTTCGGTGCAGGCAATCGGGACGACGATGCTCGCCTCTGCCGGCCTGGTCGCACTGGCGGTGGGGGCAGCAGCGCAGCCCACGCTCAAGTCGATCATCGCCGGATTGCAAGTCGCCCTGACCGAGCCGATGCGGATTGGCGATCTGGTCGTGGTCGATGGGCATACAGGGCGGGTCGAGGAAATCCGCATGAGCTTTGTCACCTTGCGCATCTGGGACGAGCGGCTGATTATCATCCCAACCGAGCGGTTTCTTGACGAGAGTTTTGAAAACTGGTCGCGCCGAAGCGAGCAATTGTCCGGCCCCGTTTTTCTCCATCTTGATCCGGCAACCAAAATCGCGCCGATCCGCGAAGAGTTCGAACGCTACACCAATAATCACGAATTGCATGATGGGCGCGCGGCCACTTTGCTGATGACCGAGGCTTATCCCGAAAGCGTCGAACTGCGCTTGTCCATGAGCGCAGCAACCATCTCGAACCTGTGGGATCTGCGCTGCGACGTGCGCGAACATATGCTGGGTTGGATCGGCACCAACATGCCCGATGCGCTGATCCGGCACCGGCTGGAAGTGCCAGGCGGACATGCGAAAGCGGGCGAGGCGGATGCGCCGGGCGACTAGCCCTTAGCTTTCCGCATCACCGTGCTTCTTGTCCCTAATCGGCTCGACCATGCCATCATGGACAAAGCCAATAGGGTTCGCCTGAACCGCGCGCTTTTTCAGCTCGCCGCGCATCTTCTTATATTCGCTTTCCATCTTGGTGGTGACGGTCGCGCGGCTATCTTTGAGCGCTTCGGTGAAGTCTTCGGCTGCCACTTCTGAAACCTTGCTGCCCACACGGCGCAAGGCGTTAAGGCCTGCGCGCCGCACGACATCTTCCAGATCAGCGCCGGTAAAGCGCGCGGTTTTCTTCGCAACTGCCGCCAGATCAACATCCTTGGCCAGCGGCATGTCCTTCGCATGGATGCCGAGAATATGCTCGCGGCCCTTGGCATCGGGTGTGCCGACATAGACCAGCTCGTCAAAACGGCCCGGGCGCAGCAAGGCCGGATCAACCAGCGTCGGGCGGTTGGTGGCACCGATGACGATCACCGATTGCAATTCCTCCAGCCCGTCCATCTCGGCAAGGATGGTGTTGACCACGCGGCCTGTTACTTGCGGCTCGCCCTGACCAGAACCGCGCGCAGGCACCAGACTGTCAATCTCGTCAATGAAGATCACGCATGGCGCAACGGCACGCGCACGCTGGAACATTTTGGCTATTTGCTGCTCGCTCTCACCATACCATTTGGAGAGGAGGTCAGAGCTTTTCATCGAGATGAAATTGGCCTCAGCCTCCTTGGCAACAGCCTTCGCGAGCAAGGTTTTGCCGGTTCCGGGTGGGCCGTAGAGCAGAAAGCCCTTGGCCGGACGAATGCCCAGCCGTTCGAACGCATCAGGGTTTTTGAGCGGTAGCTCGATCCCCTCTTGCAACTTTTCGATCGCATCGTCGACGCCGCCAATATCGCTCCATTGTGTGCGCGGGGTCTGCACCATAACCTCGCGCATGGCGCTTGGCTGGATACGCTTGAGCGCGCCGAGGAAATCCTCGCGGCTCACGCTCAGCTTTTCGAGCACTTCAGGCGGGATCGTGCGTTCGTCCCAATCGATATGCGGCATGATCTGGCGCACTGCGTCAATCGCTGCTTCGCGGGCAAGAGCCGCCAGATCAGCGCCGACAAAGCCGTGGGTGACGCGCGCAAGCTCGACCAGATCGACCTTCACTTCCAGCGGCATACCGCGTGTGTGGATCGCCAAAATCTCGCGTCGGCCACGCTCGTCAGGAACGCCGACCACAATCTCGCGGTCAAAGCGGCCTGGTCGGCGCAAGGCTTCGTCAATCGCATCGGGCCGATTGGTGGCCGCGATCACAACCAGATTGCTGCGCGCCTCCAACCCATCCATCAAGGTGAGGAGCTGGGCAACCAGCCGCTTTTCCGCTTCGCCGGGCACCTTGTCGCGCTTGGGCGCAATCGAATCAATCTCGTCGATAAAGACAATCGCAGGCGCAGCTTTGGTCGCCGCTTCGAACACTTCGCGCAGCCGCTTTTCACTCTCGCCATAGCCAGAGCCCATGATCTCAGGCCCGTTGATGGTGAAAAATTCAGCATCGCTTTCATTGGCGACCGCTTGGGCGAGCCGCGTTTTGCCCGTGCCGGGCGGGCCATGAAGCAGCACGCCCTTGGGCGGATCGACGCCAAGCCGTGTGAAGAGTTCAGGATAGCGCAGCGGCAACTCGACCATTTCGCGCAAGGCCTGAATCGTATCGTCCATCCCGCCGACATCGTCATAATTGACGACCGCGCGCGCATCGCGTGGCTCTTCATATTCTGCGCGCAACTCAACCTCGGTATTCTCGTCAATATGGACAATGCCCTTGGGCGTTGTGCTGGCCACGCTGAGGCGGATTTGAGTGAGCGCATAGGCAGCATTGGGCAGCATCCGACGCACATCATCGGGCACGTTTTGCATAGGCTGGCGGCCAGAGGTCGCGACCAGATCGCCAGCGACCAGCGGCTTGCCTAGAAAATTGCGTTTCAAAGCTTGGGCTGGCCCTTGCAATCGCATTTCGCGCTGGGCAGGAGCAAAAACCACACGCGTTGCCGGGCGCGACTTTGCCACAGTGATCGTCACATGCTCGCCCGAGCCAACTTCGGCATTGCCGCGCTGCAATCCATCGAGCCGCACCAGCTCGAGCGACTTGTCTTCTTCATAAGAGGCCATCGCCAGCGCAGCGGTAGATCGCTTGCCGGAAATTTCGACCACATCCCCCTCGGTTATGCCCAAAGCCTGAAAGGCTGTGCGGGGCATGCGGGCGATCCCTTGGCCCGATTCTTCTTGCCGTGCGGCTGCAACTTGCAAGCGCACTTGGTTTTCTTGTGATTCTTTATCGCTCTTCGCCATGAGGCTGATGTCTTCCGTTGTTCGCTTGGGAAAGCGTGAAAGCCATAGCTAGGGAGAGCGCGGCGCAGTTGCAAATATTTGTGTAAGCAATTGCTTGCAACGGATTGCGCTGGGCAGGAATGGCGCAATGCGCGATTCGATCTTGAAAAGAGAGGCCCCAAGAAAAAAGCCCGGCCATAAAGACCGGGCTAAAAAGTTTGGGAGAGGATGCCTGTAAAGGCAGGCTCTTTATGTTGCGGTGCGGCATTTTGTGCAAGTGCGAAAAACTCATACTAAGTTGCAAAAATCGCAATTATGCGCAACATTCGCAGGGCCAATTGCGGTCGGCGCATGACAAGACCGCACGTGCTGGCTAAACTCAATCGCATGCGCAATGTCATGCCCACATCCCGTTCTGCTCCGGCCCTCTTGCGACTGCTGGCGCTGCTCGCTTCCGCAATGGCTCTGCAAGGATGCGTGGCGATGGCAATCCCAGCGATTGCAGGCGGCGTGATCGCCAATAATGAAATCCGCGACAATAATGGTGATGACGTTGACGTTGGCGAAGGCGAGCAAGCGGATGAACTTCGCACGCCAATCATTGTTGAAACGAGCGCCGAAACTTCTGCTGAACTGGCCCGAGCTGCACCCATCCCCCAACCATCAGTGCCCGCTGCGACACCGGCGCCGGGCCTTGGCAGTGACTTCGAAGTGGTTGAAGGGCTGACGCAATTGCCGGCCCCCGATCGCGCGGCCAGGCCGGGGCGAAGCGAGCTGATCTACCGCTCCGGCTTTCACGAATTAACCGCCTATACTCTCACCAAAACGGCGCAAAAAGGCGGTGAGCAATCGCTCCCGTCGGCCTTGCTGGCCAATCCCAGCCGCCTTGATGGCGCGCGGCTCCCCTGCGATTTTGGTGATCCGGCGGTTTTGATTGATCTTGATGAGAAAGGCCGTGTTTTTGATCCGGGCGCATTGGCCGCCACCTATGATGCCGATTCCTACGGGCATTTGTCCCGCCTTCGCGATGCGGGTGTTACCATTGGCTGGATGAGCGCACTGACCGCTGAACACGCGGGCGCTGTTCGCAAGGCGCTGATGGTCAGCGGGCTCGATGTGAAGGGCGAAGATGCGCTCGTGCTTTACCGCTATCCCAATGATCGCAAGCAAACCCGGCGCGAGGAATTTGCCGCTGGCCATTGCCTGCTCGCGATTGCGGGCGATGAAAGGGCGGATTTTGACGAGCTATACGAATATCTCGTCGAGCCAGACGCAGGTGTACGGCTGGAAAGCCTGATCGGTAACGGATGGTTTTTGCTGGAAGAAGGGCTACCCGCAGCAAGCGAATAGGCTGCCCCCAAATGAGGGCCGCCAGCCTTAACCCAAAGCCGCCTTCAGATCATCGACTAGATCGGTGCGCTCCCACGGGAAGAAGTCGCCTTCTGCCGTACGGCCAAAGTGGCCATAGGCTGCGCTTTTGCGATAGATCGGCTTGTTGAGACCCAGATGCGTGCGAATGCCGCGCGGGGTCAATCCGCCCAGCTTGTCGATGCTGTTGATCGCTTGTTCCAGCGCTGCATCATCGACGCTGCCCGTGCCATGCGTATCGACATAGAGCGACAGAGGTTCTGGCACGCCAATCGCATAGGCAAGCTGGATCGTGCAGCGTTTGGCGAGGCCAGCGGCAACAATATTCTTCGCCAGATAGCGCGTGATGTAAGCGGCCGAACGGTCAACCTTGGTCGGATCTTTGCCGCTGAACGCGCCGCCGCCATGCGGGCTTGCGCCGCCATAAGTATCCACGATGATCTTGCGACCGGTCAGACCAGCATCGCCATCAGGGCCGCCAATTTCAAACGCGCCGGTGGGATTGATATGCCATGCTGTATCGTCGGTCAGGAAGCCCGCTGGCAAAATATCGGCCACAGCAGCTTTCACATAAGCTTTGAGCTCGGCCTCCTTATCACCCTCGTGATAACCCTTGGCATGTTGGCTTGAGACCACCACTGCCGTGCATGCGACCGGCACGCCATTTTCATAGCGCAAGGTCACTTGGCTCTTGCTGTCTGGTTCAAGAAAAGGCGCAGCGCCCGAATGGCGGTCAGCTGCCAGTTGGGCGAGGATTTTGTGGCTGTAATCCAATGTCGCGGGCATCAGATCGGGCGTCTCGTCCGTGGCATAGCCGAACATAATACCCTGATCGCCCGCGCCTTCATCCTTGTTGCCGCTGGAATCGACACCTTGAGCAATCTCCGATGATTGCCCGTGCAAGTAGTTTTCGAAGGTCAGCGTTTCCCAGTGAAAGCCATCCTGCTCATAGCCAATTTCCTTCACCGTCTTGCGCACGGTCGCCTCGATCTCGTCGAGAGCGCCATCAGCCCAAGCGCCATTTTCGTAAACGCCCTTGCAGCGAATTTCGCCCGCCAAAACCACGCGCTGGGTTGTGGTCAGCGTTTCACACGCCACCCGTGCTTCGGGATCTTTGGAGAGAAACAGATCAACAATGGCATCGGAAATCTGGTCAGAAACCTTGTCCGGATGGCCTTCAGACACACTTTCGGAAGTGAACAGATAATCGCTGCGCATGGAGTCTCTTTCCAGAAGATATAAGGAGTTCTTTATGTGTTGAACTGCGCTCTAGACCGCAGGGCGATTCTTAGCAAGCCGGATCGCAGCAAATGCCATCAGCAAGAGCGCAAACGCCCAGCCGAGCGGCAACGCATTGCCCCACTTCGCAAACAATGTCGGCGGATGTGCAGGCGGCAGGAAGCCGGAAACGCTGCCATCCACCCCGCTTGGGATATGCTGGCGAACATAGCCATCAGCATCAATCACGGCGCTGATCCCGGTGGTGGTTGAGCGGATGACGGGCAGCCCCTCCTCAATCGCGCGCATGCGTGCTTGACCCAGATGCTGCGGCGGGCCCCAGCTTCCGAACCAGCCATCATTGCTGGGATTGAAGATAAAATCGGGCCGGTTTTCGCGGTCCACCACTTGGCCGGAAAAGACGATTTCATAGCAGATTTGGATGCCGCCCTTGCCGTGCCTACCAAGATCCATCGTTTGCGGGCCAGGCCCTGGAATAAAGTCGATTGTGCCAGCCACCAGCCGCGTTGCGCCCAGCGGTTCCAAGAGCCAGCGCAGCGCCAGATATTCGCCATAGGGTACAAGATGCGCCTTTGCATAACGTTCGCCCAGATTGCCCTCACCATCAATCGTGGTGACAGCATTGTATGCGCCGACTGCCGTTTCGCG
>CALLIO010000015.1 GCA_938009055.1 uncultured Altererythrobacter sp. | reverse complement strand
GCATCAGCGAAATAGCCATTGAGCGCGTCCGCTGCCTCGACCAGCGCGGCAACGCGTTCGGGCAATTGGGTGAGGGTGATCTCTTCAGCCAATCCTTGCGCAGCGGCCAGAGCTTGCGCGCGAACAGCATCGTCTGCGCCTTCCAATTCGCCGCATTCGGGCACGCCATCAAAACGCGCCTTGGCAAATTTCCCCGCACGGCTGAGCAGATTGCCGAATTTGTTGGCAAGCTCGGAGGAATAGGTTTGCGCGATGGCTTCGACCGAGATTTGGCTGTCGCTTTCGGTCCGCATGTGGCGGGCGAGGTAATAGCGCAAAGCGTCGACGCCATATTTCTCTGCTACTTCAATCGGATCAACGACATTGCCGAGCGTCTTGGACATTTTGACGCCGCCTTCGCCCAGCCAATGGCCGTGAACGACTAGCCCCTTGGGCAAGCTCAGCCCCAGCGCCATCAGCATAGTCGGCCAGTAAACGCCGTGGGTCTTCAAAATATCCTTGCCGATCAGATGCTGGCATTCGCCCCACCACTGCTGATAATCGCCATCTGGAAACTCAAGATTGGTCAGATAGTTGAGCAGCGCATCGAACCACACATAGGTTACGTGGTCGCCATCAAACGGCAGATCGACGCCCAATGACACGCGCGCTTTGGGCCGCGAAATCGAGAGATCTTCCAGCGGTTCCTCGAGCATTTTGAGCAATTCGCCGCGATACATCGCCGGTTCGACAAAGCCCGGATTGGCGTTGATGTGGTCGATCAGTTTCTGCCGGTATGGTTCCATCGGGAAGAAGTAATTGGGCTCGTCAATCTGCTCCAATTCCATATTGGGGTGATCGGGGCAGCGGCCTTCTTCATTGAGATCGCTTTCCTTCTTGAACTGCTCGCAACCCTTGCAATATTTGCCGGTGTAGCTCTTTTTGACGATCAATCCGGCATCGAACAATTGCTGTTCGGCGCGGGCAACCTCGGCCTTGTGACCATCGCGCGTGGTGCGCACGTAGAAATCGTAATCAACGCCCAGCAAATCGAACAGGCGCTGGAATTCGGCGGCGCGCTGGTCGAGATAATCCTGCGGGGCAAGACCCAGCTCCTCGGCCGCTTCCTGGTTCTTTTGCCCGTGCTCGTCGCAGCCGGTCGACATCAAAGTCTTCGTGCCGCGTGCCTGCCGGTTGCGCTTCAAAATATCGGCCATCACTGATGTATGCGCATGGCCGATATGGGGGGCTGCGTTCACATAATAGATGGGGGTGGTGAGATAGCTCTGCATGGATAAAGCCTATCAGGCGATTATCCGATGTTTTGCAAGGCATTTGACGCCGCGCACTGTGAATGCGCAGCGCGATGGGCATGCGAATGCACGAATTGGCAGGGCTGACAAGCGCTGTTCGGCGCGCTAGTGTCACATCGCTAACTAAGTGAGATAGGCTAGGAATTGGCCGGTGATGGGGCGAAGCAGGCGTGGTCAGATTGACGTGAACGAGCAGGCAAAAACCGCAAATGCACTGGGGAATGGAGAGGCTCTGCGCATTCCCAAGACTGCCGAATTGGTGGCCGATCGGATCCGTGCGCGGATCATTACCGGTGAACTGGCAGAGGGGGATTCGCTTCCGCCCGAAGGCCAGTTAATGGAGCAGTTTGGCATCTCGCGCCCGACCTTGCGCGAAGCGTTCCGCATCCTTGAAACCGAACGGCTGATCGCCGTTTCACGCGGGTCACGCACTGGCGCGCGGGTCAGCCTGCCGCATGTGTCCAGCGTGTCGCGCTATGCCAGCTTTGTCTTGCAGGCAAACGCAGTGGAAGTGCCCGATCTGTTCGAAGCGCGGCTGGCAATCGAATTGTTTGCTGTGCGGCGTTTGGCGAAGAAGGGCAGCAAGGCCAAGCTGAAGAAATTGCGCGCCGAGATCAACCGGATCGAAGCCTTAACTGAAGGAACAAGCACGCAGGAGTTTTTCAGCGAGTTCCTCGAAATGCATCGCTTGCTGGTCGAATTGGGCGGCAATGAAACGCTCCATTTCGTGATTCAGATGCTGCAAGGGCTGATGAATCAAGCGGTGCTCAAAATCGTTGCGCTCAATGAAGAGACAACCGAGCGCGAGAAGAAAAAGGTCATCAAAAGCTATCGCAATCTGATCGATCTGATCGAAGCGGGCGATCCGGAAGCGGCGGCCAAGCATTGGCGGCTCCATCTGATCAATGCCAACAAGCGTTGGGATTATGACGGGACTTTGCGCGATATCTTCAAGGATTAGGAAAGCCAGCCAATGAAGTTCACACGCCTTGGAAATTCGGGCCTTTCAGTCTCGCGGCTGTGCCTTGGCTGCATGAGCTATGGCGATACGTCCAAGGGCTGGCACGGTGACTGGCTGCTGGATGAAGACGCCTCGCGCCCCTTCTTTCGCGGCGCATTGGAAGCAGGCATCAATTTCTTCGATACGGCCAATGGCTATTCGGGCGGCACATCGGAAGAGATCACCGGCAAATTGCTCTCCGAATATGCGCGGCGCGACGAGATTGTGGTGGCGACAAAGGCCTATATTCCGTGGCGCAATGCGCCCAATACGGGAGGCCTGTCGCGCAAAAGCTTGTTCCAAGCGGTTGATGACAGCCTTGCGCGGCTCGGCATGGATTACATCGACCTGTTCCAGATCCATCGCTGGGATGATGCGACGCCGATCGAGGAAACGATGGAAGCGCTTCACGATATCGTGAAGGCGGGCAAGGCGCGCTATGTTGGCGCATCCTCCATGTTCGCGTGGCAATTTGCCAAGGCGCAGGAAGTTGCCCGCGCGAATGGGTGGACACGGTTCATCTCGATGCAGAACCAACTCAATTTGCTCTACCGCGAGGAAGAGCGCGAAATGCTTCCCCTGTGCGAAGATCAGGGCGTGGGCATTATTCCATGGAGCCCGCTTGCACGCGGGCGGCTGACGCGTCCTGCCAATCAGGAGACAAATCGCAGCAAAACCGATGGCGTGGGCAAAATGCTCTATGTCGATGGGGTGGCCGCCGATGAAGCCGTGATCGCCGCGGTTGGTCGCATTGCCGATGCGCGCGGGGTGGCAATGGCGAGCGTTGCCCTAGCGTGGCATTATACCAAGGGTGTGGCCGCGCCGATCATCGGGGCGACCAAGGAAAAGCATATTGCTGATGCGGTCGCGGCGCTCGATATTGAACTGACAGACGAAGAAATTACCGCGCTTGAAGAGCCATATCTGCCCAAAGCGCCCACCGGCATGGCAATGGCTGCACCCAGCATGGATCAGGTTAGCGTTCTAGGCGACTAGCCCAAAACGCTGTTTCACCGGCGCTTACGGGCGAAAAATCATCCACTTGCGAAGGGAAAAGGCTTGCCCGCCCGTTTACCTTGGCGATTCACCGCAATGGATTCACCTTTTGTTGCAGTAATCTGTCACTTGCTTGTCATTTAGGGTAAGCAAAGCGGTGAAATGGAGGGAAAGATGATTCTCCCCCGCGCAGCTTTTGGCGCGATGGCGGCCTTATGGGCCTGCATCGCTGTGCCTGCCTCTGCGGATGTTATCGAGATTGGCGATGATGGCGAGGCCCGCTGGATCGCTGGCGGCGACCCTATCGCTCTGCAGACCCAAGTCGTCGATCAAATCACGCCTGCGCAATCAGCTGCACTGGTCGAGGTGTCTGGCGAAATTCCGGTTCCCGAAGAAGCGGTTGCGATGCTGCCCGACCATGCGCGCGGCATTCCGCCGCAATATGTCGCCAAAGTCTACGAATTGTCAGCGCGTTATGACCTCAGCCCGACTTTGATCGATGCGCTGGTGTGGCAGGAAAGCCGGTGGCGCGAAAATGCTGTTTCGCATGCGGGCGCACGCGGGCTTGCTCAACTGATGCCCGGCACCGCACGCTATCTGGGCGTTGATCCCGATGACCCGATGCAAAATCTGGAGGGCGGGGCGCGTTACCTCAGAATGCAATTGAACCGCTTTGACGGTGATCTTGAGAAGGCGCTGGCAGCCTACAACGCCGGGCCGGGCCGGGTTATCCGCGCTGGCGGCATTCCGCGCATTCGCGAAACACAGAACTATGTCGCGTCCATCATGGGGCGGCTGGCCAATCATTCTATACCCAAAAACGGGTCTGCTGCGCGCTAAGCCAGTTCAGGCCCGATCAAGCTGATGACGAGGACAATGGATCAAACAATGAGTGCAATATTGAGAAGTTTGGCAAAGACACCGGTGCTGGCGCTTTTGGCGATGCCGACGGCCGCGCTGGCGCAGGCTGATCCGCAAGGTTCCGGCCCCATCGCCAATGCGTTGTTGTGGCTGCAAGGCACTTTGCTTGGCACTGTGGCAACCACTGTGGCGGTGATGGCTGTCGCGGCGATTGGCTTTATGATGCTGACAGGCCGGATGAACTGGCGCTTTGGCGCAACGGTTATCATTGGCGTCTTCATCCTGTTCGGTGCCAGCGCGATTGTCGCCGGCATTCAGGGGGTTGCAGCCTAAGGCATGAGCGAGCTGACCCGCCATCCCGTGCACCGCGCACTCACCCGCCCGCAAATGTTTGCTGGCGTGACGATGAATTTCTTCATCATCAATCTGATGGTGACGACGATTGCCTTTCTGATTTTGAAGAGCTTCTGGATCCTTCCCGTTCCGCTCATCACTCATGCAATCGGCTATTTCGTATCCTTGCGCGAGCCGCGCGTGTTCGACCTTTGGATTACCAAGGTTTCGATGTGCCCGCGGGTCAAGAATTACAAGCGTTGGGGGTGCAACAGCTATGCGCCCTAGGAAGGTCAATCGGACATGACCAAATGGCTTGGAGCAGCAGCTTGGAGCGATAAGGAAGCTCTGGCAGGCGATCGGCTCCCCTATGCGCGGCTGATTGACGCGAGCACCGTGTTGTTGCGCGATGGTTCGGTCATGTCGACGCTGCAAGTGCCCGGTCTCTTGTTCGAGACGGAGGCGACAGAGGCGCTCAACGCGCATGCCGCAACCCGCGAAGTGATGCTGCGTTCGACGCTGGATTCGCGCTTTGTGATGTATCACCACGTGATCCGCCGGCGGGTTGAGGTTGAGCTGGACGGCGAATTTCCCGATCCGCTCTCGCGCCATATTGATGCGCGCTGGAAAGAACGGCTGGCGGGCGGTTCGCTCTTCATCAATGACCAATTCGTCACGCTGATACGGCGTCCGGCGCGCGGGCGCGCGGGGCTGGCAGAGCGGATTTCACGGCTGTGGAACCGCACGAGTCAGGCAGAGCTTGAAGCGGACCCTAAGGACATTCGTACATTGCAATCGGCCATAACGGGGCTGGTTGCCTCGCTTTCGGCCTATGGCGCCAGCGTGCTTGCTGATTACGATGCACCCTCGGGCGATGGTACAAATTCGGAAATGCTCGAGTTTTTGAGCGCGCTCTACAATGGCGAGATGCGGCCTGTGCGCCGCCCGCATGAAGAGACCGATATTGGCCATATGCTGCCTTATCGCCGCGCGAGTTTCGGGCTGGATGCGATGGAATTGCGCGGGTCGGATGCGCCCGATTTCGCCTCGATCATCGGCTTGAAAGATTATCCTGAGGCAACCTCTGCTGGGATGCTCGATGGCTTGCTGCGCCTGCCTTACGAGATGATCGTTTCGGAAAGCTACGCGCCGTCTGAACGCACTACGGCGCGCGAGCGGATTGATCTAGCCTTGCGGCGCTTGCGCTCGGTGGATGAAGATGCGGCTGCTGAACGCGCGGATATGCTGAATGCACGTGATGCGCTGGGCAATGGATCGGTTGGTTTTGGTGACCATCACTTGACCGTGCAAGTGCGCGAACGCGATCTGGCGCGGCTGGACGAGGCGACGGCGGCGTGTGCTGCGGCATTGGCGGATACCGGCGCGATTGCCGTGCGCGAGGATACCAATCTTGAGCCGAGCTTCTGGGCGCAATTCCCCGGAAACGAGCAATATGTGGTGCGCCGCGCGCTGATCTCCTCGGCCAATATGGCAAGCTTCGGTTCGCTGCATGGCTTTGCCTTGGGACAGGCGAGCGGCAATCACTGGGGCGATGCGGTGACTTTGCTGGAGACCACTTCGGCCACGCCCTTCTTCTTCAATTTCCATCACGGGGATCTGGGCAATTTCTCTGTCATCGGGCCATCGGGTTCGGGCAAGACGGTGGTGATGAACTTCCTTGCCGCCCAAGCGCAGAAATTCTCGCCCCGCACAATATTGTTCGACAAGGATCGCGGCGCAGAGGTTTTCGTGCGCGGCATTGGTGGGAATTACGACCGGATCAGCGCAGGCCAGCCGACCGGCTTCAACCCGCTCGCTCTGCCTGATACGCCCGCAAACCGCGCTTTCCTGCGCGATTGGCTGGGCGTTCTTCTGAAGGCCGAGGGGCCAGAGGAACTGGCAACGATCACCCAAGCGGTCGATGCGACCTATGCCAATGATCCCAAATTGCGGCGTCTGCGCCACTTCAAGGAATTGCTTTCGGGTGCGAAGCGTCCTGAGCCGGGGGATCTGGCCGATCGCCTATCAGCATGGATTGGCAGCGCATCGGGCGCCCAAGATGTTGGGGGCGGCGAGCACGCATGGCTGTTCGACAATGCAGCTGACAAGCTCGACCTCGATAATCGCGTGCTTGGTTTCGACATGACCGAGCTGCTGGAAAACCCGCGGCTGCGAACGCCGACCATGATGTATCTCTTCCACCGGATTGACGAGCGGCTCGATGGCAGCCCCACGATGATCCTGATCGACGAGGGGTGGAAGGCGCTGGATGATGAAGTGTTCGCCGCCCGCATTCGCGACTGGCTGAAAACCTTGCGCAAACGCAATGCGCTGGTCGGTTTCGCCACGCAATCAGCGCGCGATGCGCTGGAAAGCCGGATTTCAACCGCGCTGGTGGAGCAGACCGCAACCATGGTCTTCATGCCCAATTCGCGTGCGCGGCCAGAGGATTATTGCGACGGATTTGGTCTGACCGATCACGAGTTTGCGCTGATCCGCTCATTGCCGGCGCACAGCCGCTGCTTCCTCGTGCGCCAGCCCGATGCCAGCGTTGTCGTCCGGCTCGATCTGTCGGGGGCGCCTGAAGTGCTCACCGTTCTTTCGGGCCGCGAAGCATCGGTGCGCCGGCTTGATCTGCTGCGCGAAGCGGTGGGTGATGATCCGGCCGCGTGGTATCCGCAGCTCACCGGACAAGGCTGGCCCGATGGCATTGCCGAGGCTGGTGATGGCACGATGACATTCTCGCAGGCTGCCGAATGAGCGCCAATTGCGCCCAAGTGACCGATGGGGTCGGAACCGGCGTTGCGGCGGCGCTGACCGCGGTTGATTGCGAGGCGAGCCAGATCACCGCGCAAACATTCGGGCGGCTGTTCGCTTCGGGCGGCGAGCTGGGCATGGTGCTGACCATCCTCCTCACGCTTTACGTCGCATTCTTCGCGATCAGCCTGATGATCGGGCGTTCAAACCTGTCGGTCCGCGCGCTGCTGCCCAAGATTTTGACCATTGGCCTCGTGCTGACCTTTTCGACCAGTTTTGCCGCTTACCAAGGCTTTTTCTGGAACCTGTTTATCGGCGGGCCGGACTGGCTGGCGGGTGTTTTGACCGGCACGGCGGGCGAGGATTCAGCGACGCTGGTCTTTGCCCAAAAGCTCGATGTGGTGTTCCAAGCGGTGCAGCAGGCGAGCAATGGGCAAAGCGATATCGACATGTTCTCACCGCCTGGCATGATGTGGATGGGCGCGCTGCTGCTGCTGCTCGGCACAGTCGGATTGCTCGTGACAGCGCGGATCGGTCTGGCGCTGCTTATGGCGATTGGCCCGATCTTTGTTGTGCTGGTGCTGTTCAATGGCACGAGGGGGCTGTTCACCGGCTGGCTCAAAGGGCTGGTGATGCTGGCGATCACGCCTGTGCTGGCGGTCTTGGGCGGTTCGATCATGCTTGAGCTGGCCGTTCCGGTGCTCTCCACCCTCTCGCAATTTCAAGGCAATATCGACCCGCAGGCCGCGATGGCTTTCTTCCTGATTGGCGCGGTGCATTTCGCGCTGATGCTGATGATGTTCGTGGTTGCAGCCAAGATGGTATCGGGCTGGCAGGTTTTCGGGCTTGTCACCTCTAGCGAGAAAGCCAACGATGCATTGCCATTCGGGCAGGGGCAGGGCCGCATGGTCAGCGCCGCGCCGCCTTCGCCATACCTATCGACTGCACAGGCCGCAGCTGGCGTTCCGCCCACAAGTGGCGGATCGCGCCGGATTGATGTTTCCGCCATGCAGACTGCCGCGCCCGCCAATGACAGCGGTTCAGGCGGTACTAGCAACCGCGTGACCAAGGTTTTTGCCACCTCTTCAGCTGGCAATCAGGCGGCGCCGATCAGCTCTGCCTCAACCGCATCCGATCAAGCCCGCACGCGCGGGATTGGCAACCGTTTCCGCTCGGCCGCACAGGCGGGCACCAGATTTCGTTCCTCGGAGAAACCCACATGATACGCGGAGCCTCCCTTCGCCGCATGGCCATCATGGCCGGAGCCGTATTGGCCGTTCTCGCTATGCCTGCAGCGCCTGCGTTGGCAGATGCTCGCCTGCAAACCCGGCTTTATGATCCTGAAGAAGTGGTCACCATTCGTGGCCGTGTCAGGGTGGCCGCAACGATCAAATTCGGTGAGGATGAGTCGATTGAAAACGTCGTGATCGGCGATTCCGGCGCGTGGCAAATCACGCCCAATAAGCGCGCGACTCTGCTGTTTGTGAAGCCGTTAAAGCCAAGCGCTGCGACCAATATGACGGTGGTCACGAACAAGCACACCTACCTCTTCGATCTGATCGCCAGCCCGCGTCACAAGCCGCTTTACGTGCTGCAATTCACCTATCCCGAGCCAGAGATTGATCCGGAGGAAGAGGCGCGCCTTGCCGCAGCTGAAAATCCGCCGGAAACCGCCAATCCGATCGAGATGCAAGCGGCCAGCGATCCTTATGCGGTGGCTGATCCGGCAACGCTCAACTTCGACTGGACGGCCGAAGGGGACAGCGCGCTGCTGCCCACGCAAACCTATGACAATGGCAAGGCGGTGTTCCTCGTATGGCCGCAAGGGCGCGCGGTGCCAGCGATCCTCACGCGCAATGAAGCAGGCGAGGAAGGGCCGGTGAACTTCACCGTGCGCGGCGAAACTGTGATCGTGCAGGACGTACCGCGCGAGCTTATCCTGCGCACCGGCGATGATAGCGCGGTTTTGACCAACACTGCACCTGATCGCTCCGCGCGATTGGACCGCAATTTTGTGCCCACTCGGGCAATGGAGGCATTGTAATGCGACTGGCTATGAGACTTCCGAGCAAGAAGGGTTTGTCGGATGGCGAGGGCAGCTTTGCCGATGGCGATCCGCGCGAGCAGGAATCGGCTGAAGTCATCGATTTGGCCAGCCGCACGGCCTACCCCGCGATCACCCAGCGCAAAGGTGCAGGTGACGGGATGGGCCTTGCCGCCGGTGTTGCCATCGTTGGCCTGCTGGGCGCGGTCTCTTTCTGGGCGATGAATTCCGCGCGATTGTCAGAGGATCAGGGCACGGGCGCGCAAGGGGCGACCCCTGTTGCGGCCAATCCAGTGCCTGTCGCGGCCAAGCCCGTGGTCGCACAAACCGCCAAAGCGCAGCCTGTGGTGAAGACCAATGTACCATCGGCCAATCCCGCGCCGGTGATTGCGCGAAATCCCAACCGCAATGTGGGCGTGGTGCCTTCGGCCAACCCCTATGCAACGCCGACGATCACCTTTGATGCGGGCGCGCGCACTGCGCCAGCGGGCAGTGCGGCTGCCGCGCCGGTTGTGGCTGCTGCCAATGCGCCGGGATCAAACGCTCCGGCAGGAACGGCCTCTGCCTTTGCCAATTCGATCGGCGGTGTGGGCGGCTCGACTGCGGCGGCGCAACCTTTAGCGAACCCCTCGACCACTGTGACCAAGGGAACGATGATCCCTGCGATCCTAGAGACTGCGATCAACACCGATGTGCCGGGCTATGTCCGCGCAGTGGTGAGCCAGGATGTGCGGAGTTTTGATGGCACCAATGTGCTGCTCCCGCGCTCGACGCGGCTGGTGGGTCAATATCAATCGGGCGTCCAACAGGGGCAAAAGCGCGCCTATGTGATTTGGACCGATGCGATCCGGCCTGATGGTGTGACCGTAAGTCTGGGTTCGCCCGGCGTTGGCTTTGACGGCACGACCGGTCTGGCCGGCGACGTTGATACGCATTTCTTCAGCCGCTTTGGTTCAGCCATGCTGCTTTCGGTTGTCGGCGGGCTGGGCGCAATTGCATCGGGCGGCGCATCGGTTGTGATCGGCGGCGCGGGGCAAAGCGCGGCGAGCACAGCGCTCCAACAAGATGGACAGCGCAGCCCCACCATCCGTGTGCGTCAGGGCGAACCTATTCGCATATTTACCGCCAGAAACCTCGATTTTACAGGGGTTTAAGGTCTGAATAGGCCCTCTAGAGACAACCCCTAGATAGATCGAGATGACTTGAGATAGACCAAGACAAGAGACAATGAGCGCCGATATCCACCCACTTTCCGCCCAAGCGGCAGCAGACAGTTCCGATGCGTCTGGTGAGGATGCATCTGCGCCTGTTTTGAGCGAACGCAGCGTCTATCTTGATGCCTATCTTGCTCCGTTTCAGCGCTGGCTTGAAAAAGATACGGTGACCGAAATCATGGTCAACCGGCCGGGCGAAGTTTGGATCGAAGATGCCTCCCACCCCGGAATGCAGCGGATCGAAACGCCCGAGATTGATGACCGGCTTGTCCAACGCTTGGCCGAACAAGTCGCGCGGGTTTCGCATCAGGGAATCAACCGCGAGCATCCTTTGCTCGGCGCGACTTTGCCCGCCAAAAATGGCGAGAGCGGCGCGCGCATCCAATTGTGCGGACCGCCAGCAAGCCGCAAGCATTGGACCATGGCGATCCGGCGTCACCGGCGCTTGGACCTGCCGCTCGATGCTTATGATGCTGGCCCCTTGTCCAAGGCGGCAGAGCCTGAAATGCCCGACCCTGAGGCAGAGCCGATTGCTTTTCTGCGCGAGGCCATTCGTCAGCGCAAAACCATCCTGATTTCAGGCGGCACAAGCACGGGCAAGACCACATTCCTCAATGCGATGCTGGGTGAAATTCCTGGTCATGAACGCGTGGTGCTGGTCGAAGATACGCCGGAATTGCGCTTGCCCGGCGAAAATGGCGTGGGTCTGGTCGCGGTGAAAGGCGAGCTGGGCGAAGCCAAAGTCACGCCCAATGAATTGCTCCAAGCCGCTTTGCGCCTGCGCCCTGACCGGATAGTTTTGGGCGAATTGCGCGGCGCGGAAAGCGTGTCTTTCCTGCGCGCTATCAACACCGGCCATCCCGGCAGTTTCTCGACCATCCACGCCAATTCGCTGCGCGGAGCCTTGGAACAATTGTCGCTGATGGTGATGCAGACCGGAATTGGTCTGACCCGTTCGGACACCATTGCTTATGCGGCAAGCGTCATTGATGTGATCGTGCAATTGGGCCGCGATGGTGAGGGTAAGCGCGGCATCACGCAGATCGCCAACAGTCGCGATCTGACCTGAGCTGAGGGTGCAGCGATGAGCAGCCTTCCCCTCAATGCCAACGATAGCGCCAATGACAGCGATAAGGCACCGGCGCCCGAAGAAAGCCGTTATTTCAATCGCGAGTTAAGCTGGCTGGCCTTCAACGGGCGGGTTCTTGATGAGGCGATGAACGCGCGTTATCCGATGCTCGAACGGCTGCGTTTCCTCTCGATTTCGGGCAATAATCTCGATGAATTTATGATGATCCGCGTCGCTGGTCTGGTCGGCCAAGTCCAGCGCGGGATCGACCGTCCATCGATCGACGGGAGAAGCCCCAGCCAGCAATTGCGCGCGATCAATGACGAGCTGCAAACCCTGTCGGACAATCAGCAAATGGTCTGGCGCGAATTGCGCGATCTTCTTGCTCAGGCGCAGATCCATATCGCTGACGAACGGCGGGTCAGCCATGATGCGCATGAATGGCTGAAAGAGTTCTTCCTTGAAGAAATCCTGCCCGTCATCACCCCGCAAGCGCTTGATCCTGCGCACCCTTTTCCCTTCGTATCGAACGGCGGGTTGGGTCTGCTTTTTACACTGGAGCGCGACAGCGATGGCGAACAGATCATTGAGATGATTCTGATCCCGCCGGCCCTGCCGCGCTTCGTCCGTGTCCCCGATGAAAGCGCCAATGGCGAAGCGATCTATATCTCGATTGGCAGCCTCATCACCCGCTTTGCCAGCTTCCTCTTCCCCGGTTTTACGGTCCTCGGTGACGGCCTGTTTCGCGTTTTGCGCGATAGCGATATCGAGATTGAGGAAGAGGCAGAAGACCTCGCCCGTACGTTCCGCAGCGCGATCCAGCGCCGCCGCAAGGGGCGCGTGATCCAGCTCGAGATGGAGGAGGATTTCGAGCCGATTGCCGAGCAAATTCTGGTCGAACAATTGGGCATTCACAATGCCGCAGTGATCAGAACCGATGGGATTATCGGGGTGAACGGCCTTGCCGAAATTGTTGAGGAAGACCGGCCCGACCTTAAATTCGACAGCTATTCGCCGCGCTATCCCGAACGCGTCCTCGAACATGATGGCGACTGCTTTTCCGCCATTCGCGAAAAAGACATCATCATCCACCACCCTTATGAAAGCTTCGAAGTGGTGGTCGATTTCATCCGGCAGGCAGCGGCTGATCCCGATGTCGTGGCGATCAAGCAAACGCTTTACCGCGCGGGCAATCAGTCAGCGGTTATCAATGCGCTGATTGCTGCGGCAGAGGAGGGCAAGTCGGTCACTGCCGTGGTCGAGCTGAAAGCCCGCTTTGACGAAGAGCAAAACCTGATGTGGGCGAGCAAGCTTGAGCGCGCCGGGGTGCAGGTGATCTACGGGTTTCTCGACTGGAAAACCCATGCGAAAATGGCGGTGGTTGTGCGGCGCGAGGATGATGGTTTTCGCACCTATTGCCACTTTGGGACGGGCAATTATCACCCCGTCACAGCCAAGATTTACACCGATCTTTCCTTCTTCACCGCATCGCCTGCATTGGGGCGCGATGCGGCCAAGGTTTTTAACTTCATCACCGGCTATGTCGAGCCGGAGAATATGGAAATGCTGGCGATTGCCCCGCTCAATCTGCGCGAGGAAATCTACGCCAATATCGACCATGAAATTGCCAATGCGCGGCAGGGCCTGCCCGCTGCGATCTGGATGAAATGCAACCAGATTACCGATGAAGCGATGATCGACCGGCTCTATGCCGCCAGCGAGGCGGGGGTTGAGATTGAGCTGATGGTGCGCGGCATCTGCTGTTTGCGCCCAGGGATTGCGCGCTTGTCTGAAAACATCCGCGTCAAATCCATCATCGGGCGGTTTTTGGAGCACAGCCGGATCTATGCCTTTGCCAATGGCGCGGCTTTGCCCAATGCCAAGGCGAAAGTCTTCATCGCTTCGGCCGATTTGATGGAGCGCAATCTTGACCGCCGGATCGAAACGCTGATCCCGGTCGAAAACCGCACCGTCCACGATCAGGTCTTGCAACAAGTGCTTCTCGCCAATCTGCTCGATAGCGAGCAAAGCTGGTGGCTCCATTCCGACGGCAGCTATTCGCGGGTTGAAAGCGGGCCCAAGCCGTTTAATTGCCACCGCTATTTCATGACCAACCCGTCATTGTCCGGACGCGGCGGAGCGCTGAAAAGCGAAGATGTCCCCAAACTTGCGCTGAAACAGGTGGCAGAGGGAGAGGTTGGGGCTTCCTTGGACACTGGAGCTGCGGCATAAGCTTGCCCGAAGAGGGGTGTGTCGATGAATATGCGCGCGAAACGGGCTGATCGCGCCGGAATTTTTTCCGGCACTGAAGCCAATCGCGCGATCATTGATATTGGCTCCAACACTGTGCGGCTGGTCGTCTATGGCGGCAATATGCGCGCGCCGACCGTGCTTTTGAACGAGAAGGTTGCGGCGCGGCTTGGGCGCGATATCGCCAGCTCGGGCACTTTGGCATCAGAGGCGGTTGAACTCGCGATGCGCGGTCTGGAACGCTACGCTTTGCTGCTGGATGAGCTGGGCATTGACGATGTGGAAACGGTCGCCACTGCCGCGGCGCGCGAGGCATCGAACGGTCCGCAATTTATCCAGCAGGTCGAGGCATTGGGCCTCAAGCCGCGGCTGATCTCGGGCGAGGAAGAAGCGCAATTAAGCGCCAGCGGCGTTCTGGGCGCATTTCCAGGCGCTGAAGGGGTGGTCGCGGATCTGGGCGGGGGAAGTCTGGAGCTGGTGCGAATTGGCGAGGGCACGAGCGGTGAGGCGACATCGCTGCCGCTGGGCACTTTGCGGCTGGCGGATCATATCACCGGCAATGCGGAAAAGTCGGTCAAGGCTTTGGGCCGCGTTTTGAAAGAGGGCGGATGGGGCGAGGCCATTGGCGGCAAAAATGGCGGCCCGCTCTATCTGGTCGGCGGCACATGGCGCGCGATGGCGGTCTTTGCGATGCAGGATTATCCGCTGACCGACCCGCATGGTTTTCAATTGAGCGCCAAGCGAGCGGCCAAGCTGGCGGAGAAATTGGCCAAGGCAGATCCCAAAAGCTTGCGCGGAATTGACCGGATTTCGACCATGCGTTCAGCAAATTTGCCGCAGGCCGCATTGCTGCTGCAAGCGATGCTGAAAAAACTGGAGCCCACGCGGGTCGTATTCTCGTCATGGGGTATTCGCGAGGGGCTGCTTTACGACCGGCTTGAAGGGCATGAAAAGTCGCAAGATCCCTTGCTGGCTGGCGTTTCCAACTTTGCTGCACAGCGCGGCGCGCCGGCGGTTCTCGCCACGCGGATTGCGGGCTGGACAGCGGGGGCAGTGCCGCAGAACGCTGGGGGAGGGTCAGAGCGTTTGCGGCTGGCGGCAACCATGCTTGCGCTTGCGTCGATGCAGATCGAGCCCAATGTTCGCGCCAGTCATGTGGTCGACTGGGCGCTGCACAAGCGCTGGATTGCGCTCGATCCGCGCGGGCGCGCGATGCTGGCAGCGGCGATCGCGGCCAATGGCAATCGCTGTGAATTGCCGGGCAAGCTCTATCAACTCGGGACGAAAGAGGATTTGGAGCAGGCGATTTGCTGGGGACTGGCGACACGGCTGGCGCGGCGGATTGGCGCACGTTCGCCGCGCTCGTTTCAGGTCAGCCGCTTGGGGCTTGAGGAGGGCGCGCTGGTGCTCACCTTGGCGCGCAGCCACGAAGCTTTGTTCGGTGTTCCCAATGAGAAAGACATGGTGCTGCTGGCCGATCGGCTCGGCTGTGATTGGCAGCTGCGCGTTGTGGAGGATGAGGAACTGCTGTTCGGCGAAGAGGGCGCTTCCGACTAGCTCCCTTTCGAAGAAGCGAAGGGAGAGAAATCGGTGTCTGTATCGAACACTTCCACCCCTTCAGCTTTCTTCAACCAGCCAACAACCCAATAGGTGACCGGCGTCAGCAGCGCTTCCCATAAGACTTTCAGCAGCCAATTGGTGACCATCACAGTGAAGACGGCCTCTGTCGTCCAGATTCCCCAGAACGCGATGGGGTAAAAGATGATGCTGTCGACGCCCTGACCAAAGATGGTGGAGCCAATCGTGCGGCTCCAAAGCGCCTTGCCCTTGGTCCATATTTTCATCTTCGCCATGACATAGGAATTGACGAACTCGCCCGCCCAGAATGCGACGATGGAGGCGAGAACAATGCGCCATGCATTGCCAAACACGGAAACATAGGTTTCCTGACAGATCGCCCCCGTCGGCACATCGGGGCCGCTGCGCGCCACCAGCGGGCCATCGCCGTCAAACCCGCTGGCCGAGCATGCCCATCCGTCAAAGGCGGGCAGGCTAACCACAACATAGCTCATAAAAGCGAGGAAGATCATCGCCGCAAAGCCCGTCCAGATCACCCGGCGCGCGCGGGCAAAGCCGTAAATCTCCGTCAGAACGTCTCCGATGACATAGCCAAGCGGGAAGAACAGAATACCTGCGCCATAGATGAAAGTGCCATCGGCAGCGGGCCACCAGCCATCGGGCCAGAAGGGAACCTCTATAAAGGTCAGCTTGGCCGCGCCAATTATGTTGGAAAGCAGCAGGATCGCGACAAAGGCCGCCATTACGAACTCGTAATATTTGAAGCTGTGCGGCGGCGCGCTGGCGGTGTTGGGTGACTTTTCCATGGAGGAAGGGATTAGACCGATTTCCCTTATGCGCAAAGAGCGCTATTGCGCCTTGCAGCCGCCCGATGGCGTGCGCGCCCGTAGCTCATCTGGATAGAGCGCGAGACTTCTAATCTTGAGGCAGCAGGTTCGAGTCCTGCCGGGCGCGCCAAATATCTTCAGCCCTTTTGGGCTGAAAGATCTTTGGCATGATCTGCACACGCGAACCGTCTTGAGGTTCGGTTGCGGAGCGCAGCGGAGCAGAACGAGCAGCTTCAGCTGCGAGGACAATCCTGCCGGGCGAGCCAGTTTTCTGGGATACATCAGGGGTTTGTCATCGCTGGAGCCAAAGAGCGCTCATTCCGTTAGCGACCCATTTGCTGTCATAATGTGAGACAGCGCCTCACCTGCGAATTCTTGTTACAATCGAACAGGCCTGCGATTTTCGACAACGCGTTGAATGCCTCACGGTTCGGCATATTCGTGAGGGCTGGACAAAACCACGCCTAGCCCGATTGACAGTAACACCGAACACCATCATAACTACAAGCGTAGTCGTTAAATTTGATAGGCGAGAGATGAAGCACTATTGCCTGAGCGTGGCGCTTTTGTTGTCCGCATGCAGTACCGGTTCGATGCCTGAATCAAGGGTGGCGTCAAGCGGTTCGGTGCCGATAGCGACTGCTGCAAAGATTCCGGAAATGATGGAAGCTTTCGGAGCCGCAGGTCTCGCTGTGTCAGCAGTATCCGGAGACAAGATTATCTTCTCACAGGGTTACGGGGTGACTTTGGATGGAGCTAAATTTACGTCTGCAACAGACTGCGGTCTATATTCTTCGACCAAAGTTTTGGCATCTTTAACCTATGCAAACTTGGTCCAAGATAGCCGCATTAGTCTGGATACACCCATTACTGAGCTGATCGAGGGTGCACCAGTGGAATGGCAATCGATACCGTTCTATCGGCTTTTGAACCACACATCCGGTATAACTATGGCCGTCAAC
>CALLIO010000014.1 GCA_938009055.1 uncultured Altererythrobacter sp. | reverse complement strand
GACCAAGCCAGCCAGTGTGCCCGCGCGTGAAGAAGTGCTGGCTCGCATATTCCGGATCAAACTGACCAATGTTGGATGCCATCCCATTCTCCTGCGGCCAACGCGTTTCCATTACAATCTTTTAATTTCCCAAGTGGCTGCAAACCCAGCACTTGTTGCGGGTCGCAAATGGCAAACCCGCTTTGATTGCGAAACTACGAAAAGGGGAAATCTGATGAAAGAACCAGTGATTGACTTGAGCGCACTACCCGGTCTCGAAACGGCGACCGGCGTGTTCGGCAGCGTAGCCCAAGGCTCTATGCCATACAGCGACAGCGTCGTTGCGGTCATGGTCTATGTTTATGACAACATTCCCGAAGCAGCGCTGATTTAAGCGCTGATCGGGCAGCAAGACCAATGCGCATTGACCCTCTGATGGCAGCATTGCGAAGCGACCCGGCTTTGCAACGCAGCGAGCAAGCGCCGATGATTGCAGCAAAGCAAGAGTGGTCAAATTCACGTATTGGATCGCAGCTTGGCAGGGCACTTCGCGCCTATGGGGGTGGCGCGAAGCTTGCCGAATTGCCGGTGCTGGACCGGATGATATGCGATGGCGCGTTTGCCCGGCAATTTCTCGCTGACCTGGCGCGGCGATTTGTGGATGTTCTGGCCGAGCATCCCTTGGCCCAAGCACCCTTCCTTCACAATTATTCGCCCGGGCTGGCCACCATGCAATTGGCGGCTGGGGGAAGGGCTTCGCTCAGTCTTGTTGTGTACGAAGAGCTTTCAGAAGAGCACACGCCGCAATCGATCTGCTTCTCGGATCGCGATCAGCACGAGCTGGTCATTGCGGGCGAGGCAGGCGTCGATATCCATCAGCATCTTCGCACCGGTAAACGCCCGGTGGAAACGATCGATCTGGCGGTTTCGGCAGGCGACTGCATCAACACGAGCGGGCCTATGTTGGCGCGCCATATCAGAGGCGTGCGCGGCTCTTTCGTCATGCTGCAATTGTCGCGCTCGTCCCAAAATGCGATGCCTAGCCGTGAAATCCGTTTGAGCGATGGCGCTTTGCTGCGCCAGTCATCGGGTGACAAGCGAGTCAGCCAGCTTGAAATGGCGATGGCAGTGCTGGGTGCAATGGGGCGCAATGATGCGGCCGATGTGATGGCGCAGATGAGCAACGAAGGGCCCGATCATTTGCGTTGGGAGGCGGTCCGGCAGGCGCTCCATCTCGATGCGCGCGAAGGTTTTGCAGCGCTCTGCGGACTTGCCGCCAATGATGCGGACAGTCTGAATGCTCCGGCCAAGACGCTGCGCAATGACCTCATCCGAACCTATCCTGAATTAACCACGATGGAGGGAAGCTAGATGCCCCGGATTATCTCAAGCGACGAAACGGCACAGTGCTCCATCGAACAATGCGCGCACGAAGTGGACCGCATCGGCTTTGACCCTGCGTGCGAAGAAAGCCTGGCCGAAACAGCCCTATGGCTCAGGCGGTTGACCAATAATCGCACTTTTCTGGGTGACTTGCTGATCGATCAGCTCAAGAACCGCGCCAATGATAATACGATTGAAAGCGGATATGGGCCGCAAGCGATTGTGCTCAGCCCAAAGCGCGGCAATGTCTTCTTGCGCGCGAATATCTGGCCGTCGGAGCAAGATCAGTGTTTCGAAGCGAGCGGGGCGGAGACTTTTGTTTATGGCGTGCCGCATGACCACAATTTCTCGTTCCTGACCTCGGGCTATTTCGGGCCAGGCTATCGCAGCGATTATTATATCTATGATTACGAGAAGACGGTTGGGTTTGTTGGCGAAAAGCCGGAGCTGAGATTTGTCGAACGCTCAGCGCTGAGCGAAGGAAAGATGATGCTTTATCGCGCGCATCTCGATATCCATAGTCAGATCCCGCCGGAAAGCCTCTCGGTTTCGCTCAATGTGATGCATGTCGATCCGGTCCAAAGCTGGTTCGATCAATATGGATTTGATCTGGAGAAGGGCGAGCTGACGAAAGTGCTCAGCCCCAATTCGACCGAAGTGTTTTTGCGCGCCGCGGTGGCAAGCCGCAGCGAAGAAGCGATGGATCTGGCTGAGCAATTTGGCAAGTCGCATCCAAGCGACCGGATCAAGCTGGCAAGTTATGAAGCGCGGGCGAAACTGCTTTCGAAGAAGAACGAACGTGATGCGCTGTGGCGCGAGGCTGAGCTAAGCGGAAATGCGATGCTTGCAGCTTGCGCGAAAACCGAGCGGGTCAGGCTCGCACTCGGCTAAATTGCCGCCCCTGCCAAGGCATCTAACGCCCCCTGTAGGATGACCGCGGCGGCGTGGCTGTCGATCCTTTTCGCGCGTTTGGCGCGGCTGGTATCCTGGTCAATCATCGCGCGCTCAGCGCTGATGGTAGACCAGCGTTCATCCCACAGCAGGATCGGCAGCCTTAGCGTTTGAGAGAGGTTCGTTGCATAGGCGCGGGTGGACTGGACGCGCGGCCCTTCGCTCCCATCCATATTGCGCGGCAAGCCGAGGACAATTCCGCCAATCTGGCGCTTTGTGATGATCTCTTGCAGGCGCGCGGCATCCTTGCCGAATTTCGCTTTCGCCAATGTCTCGCCGGCCGTTGCAAAGCGCCATCCCGCATCGCTCGTCGCGATACCAATGGTCTTTGTGCCAAGATCAAGGCCGATGAGAGAGCAGCCTTCTTCTGGCAATGCATCAGCGAAGTCTTTCGCGTTATCGGTGATGAGCGGGGCGGGGTCTATTGTGTCGACCATGCGCCCAGCCGCTGTGCCACATCTGCCTTGGTATTCGCCCAAAAGAGCGGAATGTCATAGACGTGGTAATTGTTGCCCGGCAGCACATAGCTGCCCATTTCGGGCGGATCGCCGATTAGCAATATCCCGCGTTCATCGCAGCGCGCAGGCACGGCATTGGGAACCAGCTCGCCTGAGGAAAGATCATCGTCGGGCACCAGCGTTCCAAGATTGCGTTCCGCCTTGGCGTCATCACCGACAACACCGGTTAGCGGATTGGTGCAAAGGATCGCGCTCGATCCGCGCGCCTTACCGTCAAAGCCGATTGAACTGGCATAGGTTTCAAGCACCGGAGCCGGATCAGCAGGTTCGGCATAGCTCGACCAGCTCATGATGCATCCCGCCTGATCCGCGCGCTCGCAAGCAGGAAGCGGAAGTGAGGGCAGATCATGCTCAACAGAGATTGGCCAGCCGACGACATAGGCAGCGACAATGCGCTTTGTGTCCGCCGATCCGGCGATTTCTTCGCGCAGGAGCCGCAGCAGATGGAGTGAACCTTGCGAATGGCCCACCAGCACGATGGGCGTATCCGCGTCGATACTCTCGCGGAAATAGGCATAGGCTTGCGCGACGTCGGCATAAGCGGCATCAATCGCTTGCTGACCTTCGGGCTTGTCGGTCATGAAAGCGCCCATTGTCGCTTGGCGATAGCGCGGCGCCCAGATTTCATCAGCGGCGTTAAAGGGGCTGGCCATGCCGCGCACATAGAGCCGCGCGACCCGCTCAGCCTCTGCATCATCGAGCGGCGCATTCCACGAATTGCGGTCGAGAAAGCTCGTCGGATGGACAAAGAAGACCGCATGCGATGGCAGTGATGTGTCTGCTGGTGTGGGCGAGGGTTGGGGCGGCGACGCTTCCTCTCCGCGCATTGCCGGTTGCCAGCGCGCCGGATCGCTAACGCCAATGCCCGGCCGCGAATACCACAGCGCTGGATCCTCATAAGCGTTTTGTTCAAGCGGGCTTTGCTCGACGAAATCTTCGCTGGGAACAAAGGCGATCGCAGCCAGCTCTTGCCCCCAAATGCGCAGCGCAAACAGCGCGCCCATCACAAGGATGATCAGCGCGGCGATGATCCAGAGAAATTTGCGAGCCATTGTGCCGCCCGCCCTCTATTCGCTTTCCGTTTCAGGCAGGGCAGGACGCAAGGTCGACCACGCTCTGTCCCCGCGCATTGCGTTGAACCAGCTCAGTGGGTTCCACGTCGCTGATCCGTCGAGCGAGAATGTGATGAATTCTGCGCGCCCGCCGACATTTTCAAGCGGGATCGGGCCGCCCAATCCATTTGGGCTGACCAGCTCGCGGCTGTCGGCTGAGTGATCGCGATTGTCGCCCATCACGAATACATGCCCATCGGGAATTGTAATCTCTGCAAAATTATCGAGCGGCTGACCACGCAGATGATCGATAATCAGATAGGACGCGCCAT
>CALLIO010000013.1 GCA_938009055.1 uncultured Altererythrobacter sp. | reverse complement strand
GACTCAGGACAAGCGCAAGAAACAGAACGGGTGGAAGCAATTTTTGCATTTTCTCATCTCCCTCTACGATATATCTTAGAAGACTAACCGCTGAATGGACCTCAAGCAAGTGACAAGGTTATTGCCGGCCCAAGCACGCAGGTTTTGTCAGCGCCCCCTCGCATCTTTCTCATCCTCAAAAAGTTCGGCGAGCTGTTCGATAATCGTGCCGCCCAATTGTTCGACATCCATAATCGTCACCGCGCGCCGGTAATAGCGTGTCACATCATGGCCGATTCCGATTGCAACCAGCTGGACGGGGGAGGCCTTCTCGATCCACTCGATAACCTTGCGCAAATGCCCTTCCAGATAACCCGCGGTGTTGACGCTGAGCGTCGAATCATCAACCGGCGCGCCATCGGAAATCACCATCAAAATACGGCGATCTTCCTGCCGACCCATCATCCGGTTGTGCGCCCACAAAAGCGCCTCGCCATCGATGTTTTCTTTGAGCAATCCTTCGCGCATCATCAAGCCCAGATTGCGCCGCGCGCGCCGCCAAGGTTCATCAGCCTGCTTGTAAATAATGTGGCGCAAATCATTGAGGCGTCCGGGATTTTGCGGCTTGCCATCGGCCAGCCATGCCTCGCGCGATTGCCCACCTTTCCACGCCCGCGTGGTAAAGCCAAGGATCTCTGTCTTGACCCCGCAGCGCTCCAAAGTGCGCGCCATAATATCCGCGCTGATCGCCGCGATGGAAATGGGCCGACCGCGCATCGAACCCGAATTGTCGATCAGCAAAGTGACAACAGTGTCCTTAAAATCAATGTCCTGCTCGACCTTGTAAGCAAGCGCTGTTCCCGGCGCGACGACCACGCGCGATAGGCGCGCAGCATCAATGATCCCGTCTTCCTGATCGAAATCCCAGCTGCGGTTTTGCTGCGCCATCAAACGGCGCTGAAGCCGGTTCGCCAGCTTGGTGACGATGCCCTGAAGGCCGGTAAGCTGGCTGTCGAGATAGGCGCGCAGCCTGTCCAATTCTTCCGCATCGCACAGATCATTGGCGGCAATTTCTTCATCGAATTTATCGCTATAGGCGCGGTAGTCGAGATCCATCGGGAAGTCGGAATTGGGCCGGTTCGGGCGCACCGGCATCATGCCTTCTTCGCCCTCATCGCCTGGCTCACCTTCGGCCATCTCCTCTTCAGAAGACATCTCGGTTTCGCCTTCGCCCTGCTCGTCACCCTCGGCCATATCGCCGGCCATTTCGGCAGCGTCAGGATCGCCTTCGCCCTCGTCCTCGCTATCGTCTTGCTGCTCTTCTTCCTGCCCCTCCTCCTCCTCATCATCCGAGCCATCGGCATTGTCGGGCTGATCAGACGGGTTGGTAAGTTCGAGGTCCTCCAAGATATCGAGGCTAAGTTTCTGAAAAGCCGATTGGTCGTCCAGCAATGAAGCCAGATCATCCATGCTATTCCCCGCTGCATCCTCGATCCATTCGCGCAGCATATCAACGGCGGGCACAGCGGCATCGGGTATGGGTTGGCCGGTCAGCTTTTCGCGCAGCATCAGTGCCAGCGCGCCTTGGACCGGAACTTCGCTTTCATTTTGCGCGCGGGTGATCGGATCAGCGCCCATGCGCACTGCAAGCGCACTTTCAAGATTGCCGCGTATCCCGCTGTAATTACTGGACCCAACAGCCTCATAGCGCACTTGCTCGATCGCATCATAGCACGCACGCGCGACGGGTTCTGGCGGCGCGCCTGCTGCATGCAGACCTTCGTTGTGATGGCGCAATTTGAGCGCAAAACTGTCGGCAAATCCACGCGCTTCTGCAACTTGAGCTGCGGGCAAATCACGGCCCGGCAAAGGCACGCGAAAGTTCTTTCCCGACTGGCTTGGATTGTCCGCGCTCCAAGCAACTTCGACCTCTTCCTCATGCGCAATCGCACGCGAAGCGCCGGTCAAAGCCTGCTTGAATTTGTCTAGAGGTGTCTCTTCAGCCAATGCGCTCTACTTGCCTTCGTGCCCGGATCATCTCCGGTTGTCTCAATCTATCTAGGGGTTATCTCGGTTTATCTCTAAGGCGCGCTTCTGGCCTCAAAACTGGGCCACAGCACCTCTCAATTGAGAGCAGATATCTTAAACGATGCTCTGCCCCGTCTTCTTCCAGTCGGCTTCAAAAGCGGCCAATCCCTTGTCGGTCAGCACATGATTGAACAGCGCCTTGATCACCTTTGGCGGCGCAGTCATCACGTCAGCGCCGATCTTCGCGCTTTCTAGAACATGGGTGACGTGGCGCACGCTAGCGACAAGAATTTCGGTTTCAAAACCGTAATTGTCATAGATGAGGCGGATGTCTTCAATGAGCTCCATCCCATCAACGCCATTGTCATCATGGCGACCAACGAATGGCGAGATGAAGCTTGCCCCCGCCTTTGCCGCGAGCAGCGCCTGATTGGCCGAAAAGCACAAGGTCACATTGACCATGGTGCCATCGGATGTGAGCGCCTTGCAGGTTTTAAGGCCGTCAATCGTGAGCGGAACCTTGATGCAGACATTGTCGGCAATTTTGCGCAGCACTTCTGCTTCGCGCATCATGGTTTCATGATCCATCGCCACCACTTCGGCTGAGACTGGGCCATCGGTGATGCCGCAAATCTCTTTCGTCACTTCCATAAAGTCACGGCCCGACTTGTGGATCAGCGAGGGGTTGGTGGTTACTCCATCGAGCAGACCGGTCGCTGCCAGTTCTTTGATATCGTCAATCTCGGCAGTGTCGGCGAAGAATTTCATTTCGGATTGTCCCTCGTATCGAATCGCAAAAGCATTTGGGCACTCTGATTGGCACAGCGGCGCAGCGCTGGCCAGCATCGCCGGTGATCTATCCGCTTAGAGCGCGCTGCCCACTCCAAACACGCCGATCAGCAGGGGGTCATTGGTGGCGCGCGGGTTGGCGCGGATCGCACTTTCCTCAATGCCAATCTCGCGCCAGATCGCATTGTCGACGCTGTTGCTGACCCGGTTCGCCATCGCGCCCACATCGGTGCCGGTAAGCGCAGTGATCGCTTGGCCGACCAAGGGATCAGAAGCGATGCGCAAAGCACCGCCAAGCTCGGGCACCATCGCATTGATCAAGCCGCCACCCATCTGCCCTTGCAGAAAAGACGTGGCTGCCGTTGGCCCGCCGCTGACCAATGCTGCGGCATCCGCGATGCTGATATTGCGCACAGCCTCTGCCACGATGGGCGCGGCTGCCGATGAGCCCTTTTCTGCCACACCGGCGAAGGCGCTTTGCAATCGCCCTTTAAACAGGCTGGAGGTGAGCAAAGAGCCGAGAGAATTGCCCGAACCGCCCAGAAAACTGCCAAGGCCCACTTTCGCGATC
>CALLIO010000012.1 GCA_938009055.1 uncultured Altererythrobacter sp. | reverse complement strand
CTGAATGGCCATCATGGCGTGTTGGCCCGTCGCCTGTCAGTACAGCCTGTTCGATTTGGCTGAGCGTGTAATCCTTCAGCAGATCAGGCACATTTTGTGCTTTCTCGATAATGCGGACCAAGCATTCAAGCTCAGCCATGCTTTCGAGCTTACCGTCACGGTCCAGATGATCGATCAGCCAGCGCGCTTCAGCATCATCGCACATGCCGCGTGGCTCGGTTCCATTCAGGACAAACTCGCCAATCGCTTCTACGAAGAAATCAACCCATGCATCATCGCGCTTATCCAGCGCATCATTGAGTGCGAAGATGGCTTCGGCCTCACCGCGGTGGATTTGCCCATCGCCCCAGCCCATTTGGCGCAGCGAGAGAAGCTCTTCAGCGTCAACCATTCCATTGTGCGCTGCTTTGCGCGCGAGTTCAGCAAATTGCATGCTCATAGCGAGATACCGCCCTTTCCCAGTTCACGCGTGATATGGCATGAAGAGGCTTAAATTGGCGTTACCGGAGCATTTATTGCAAAGATTGCAGTGGCTTAGCGGCCCCTAAGTGCATTGACGCAGGCGACCCGATCCACTTCGAAGCCATCGCTGGCGCGGCGCGCTTCCAAATGGGTGGCCGTTGGCGTTGCTCCCGGGCGTGTCGGGTAAAGATAGACATCCAGCACGCAAGGGCTGCCGGCAAATTGCAATTTTCGTGCATCGCCTTCGCGCACATCCAAGCGCGGCTGGCCGAAACTGCGCGCCAATTGCTGGGCAGTCTCGCCAATCACGCCGTCAAGACCAGGCAATTGCATGACCGTGGGGTTTGCAATGCTCGGCGGCGTTGGGGGCGGCGGGATTGTGGCAGGCGTGCGCCCCGAACTCGTCGGGCGAGTGGCGGAAGTGCCGCTGCTTTGAACAGGTGGGATTTCCGCAGCTGTGCTGGCGCATGCGCCCAAAAGCAAAGCGGGCACTATGGCGGAGATTGAGCGATATTTGCGTGTCATTGCGACCCTTCTTTGAGTTCAGCGCGCCTTGCGTGCACGAGATGCGTCCCTGCAGCAGCGCCTATAATGGGTGCAAGCAGATTGGCGAGAGGGATTAGCATCAATCCTGCAACAGATGCGCCGAGTAGAAAGCGCTGCGACCCACTCACGGGGTTTTGCTCGTCACCGAGCCGCAGGCTGCACATATCGGTTAGCTCGCGGCCCAAGAGCACAGCATTGACCAGAATGAACACCACGCCTGGCCCAATGGCGGTGAGGACAAGCAGCACTGCAACAGGAAGCGCAAGCAAGTTCAGCAACAATGCCCGGCCGGCGCTGCGCAGGCTGTTCTGCAAGTCCTGCTCGAAAGGCAGGGCTTGGCCATGCTCAGTATAATGGGCAGCTTCCACCGCTGCGACCACTTCATCGGCGAAGAATTGCAGCACTGCCAAAGCGACGATGCGGAACATCATCCACATGGCGATGATTGTGATCACTAATGAAACGAACAAAGTTCCGCTGAAGCCAGCAAACAAGCCTGCATTGGCGAAGATTGCTTCCAGCGTGAGAAACAGCGCGCCGCCCAGCACGGCGAACACAGCCATCGTTACGGCAAAGCTTTTCGCCAATACTTTCAGGATCCGCGGATCGTGCAATTGGCGCATGGCTTTGAGAAGGGCTTGGAGGACTGCTGACATGGTGCCAGTTGAAATGCGCCTTGACCCTGCCTTAAGTCAATGATGCGTGCCGTTCTTTCCCCTTGGCGCTGTGCCAGCAAGTCGCTAGGCGCACAGCCAAACTTCTCTAATCGACTAAGGAAATTTGTGTGACAGACACTCGCTATGATGTGATCGCCATTGGCAATGCCATTGTGGATGTGATGGCCCCTTGCTCGGATGAGCTGATTGCCGAATTGCAATTGGCCAAGGGCGGGATGAGCTTGGTCGATGCTGATGGCGCGCGCAGCCTTTACGATGCGATGGGTTCAGCCAAGGAAATCAGCGGCGGATCAGCGGCCAATACGCTGGCCGGCCTGTCCGCCATTGGCGCGCAATGTGCTTTTATCGGGCAAGTTGCCAAGGATCAGCTGGGCGATGTCTTCGCGCATGATATTCACGCTGTCGGGATCGATTATGACACGCCTGCACGCGAAGGCGAGCCGCCAACAGCGCAATGCTTGATCTTTGTAACGCCTGATGGCGAGCGCACGATGAACACGTTTTTGGGCGCAAGCCAGTTCCTGCCGCCGGCAGCACTTGATGAAGAACTGATTGCGAGCGCTGCTATCCTCTATCTCGAAGGCTATTTGTGGGATCCAGAAGAGCCGCGCAAAGCCATGCGCCGCGCGATTGATGTGGCGCGGGGTGCCGGGCGCAAAGTCGCGTTTACTGCCAGCGAAAGCTTTGTGATTGAACGGCACGGCGATGATTTCCGCAGCTTGATCGAAGAAGGCAAGATCGACATTCTCTTTGTGAATGAAGGGGAGCTGGCAACGCTAACGGGCGAGGCGGATTTCGATGCCGGGATCGCTTCACTGCAAGACAAAGTGCCTGTGATTGTCGCAACGCGCGGAGCCGATGGCGCAGTTGCCGTGGCTGGGGGCGAGCGCGCTGAAGTCGCTGCTCAACCTGTCGATGCGGTCGTCGATACAACCGGCGCAGGCGATTTGTTCGCAGCTGGCTTTCTGTTTGGCCATGCCAAGGGCGAGCCGCTCGATATGTGTTTGAAGCGTGGCTCGATCGCAGCAGCGGAGATTATCTCGCATTATGGGGCGCGGCCCGAGGCTGATTTGAAGGCTTTGATGGCAGAGAAATTGGCTTAGCGGCCCAACTTGCGCGCAATGCAAGTTGATGAAGCACATATGCATGGCAAGCAGCGCATATTTCCATCGTGCAGGCCAAAAACGGCAAAGCCCCGCTTGAATCGCGAGGCTTGTTGGGTGGGGTTTTGGACAGTTTGAAAGAGCCGCTTGTGTGTTAACGCAAACGCCGCTCTGTAGGAAAGTTGCCTAGCTCGCCTGTTCCCCATCAGCCTTTCCACTCGCTTCCCGCTCAACTTCCCGCCAGCCAATATCGCGGCGGCAGAAACCGCTTTCAAAACTAATCGCATCGACTGCATTATAAGCTGTGCGCTGCGCTTCATCAAC
>CALLIO010000011.1 GCA_938009055.1 uncultured Altererythrobacter sp. | reverse complement strand
CAGGCGCAAAGCGCGCCGACCGGCTTTTCCGCTCCGCGCTTCAATGCTGAGGAAGCCCAAGCGCTCGATACGATGGGGCTGGATTTGGACACTGATCGTAAGGGCCTGCGCCGCCGCTATTCAGAGCTGGTGCGGCGCTATCATCCCGATAAGAATGGCGGCGACAGGCAGTATGAAGCTCGCTTGGGGCGCGTGGTCGAAGCCTATCAATGTTTGCGCAAAAGCACGGCCCTAGCTTGAAGCAGCCGCGCGGATCAGCGCTTCGTCGATGGCCAAAGCTTCGCGGTATTTTTCACGCGCTGTGATCAGCTCAACATAGGCTTTGAAGCTGGGGCGCTCGGGAACAGAGCCGAACCGCAGCCCCCAGATGAACTGACTGCCGAAATAGACATCGGCCATGGTGAAGCGCGCGCCGGCGGCATAGTCATTTGCGCTCAGCCAGCCATCCACCGCATCGAGCGTGAGATCGAGCGAACCAAAGCCTGCCATGCCTGACTTATCCTCTGGCACATTCCACTCCATCGCGCGGGCAATCACCGCCTGTTCCATCGGACCGGATGCGAAGAACAGCCAGCGGAAATAGGCGGCTTTTTCGCTTGCTTGGGGCAGTAATCCTGCATCAGGATGCGTTTCAGCGAGATAATGGCAGATCGCTGCTGCCTCGGTCACCACGTGATCTTCACCATCCAGATGATGCACCAAAGTTGGCACCTTGTTCATCGGGTTGATCGCTTTGAAACTGTCGGGCCGGCTTTCCCAATCAAACACTTCTTGATCGTAGTCAGCGCCTGCCTCGTGCAAGGCCCAGCGCGCAATTTGCCCACGGCTCATCGCGACGGTGTAAAATGTGAAATCAGCCATTGTTGTTTCCTCAGGTCAGCTTTGTTTGAACGCCCAGCGCAAAGTTTTGCCCATGCCCCATGTGGCAGCGCGCGCAGGGATGGCGGCAAGGCCGGGTCGTGAAAGGTCGAGCATAGAGCGGGCAAAAGGCGGCAGCATATCCACCGCCTCTGCACCCAGCATCGCTTGGACGCCGGGCGGGGTTCCCTCCGGTTTTTGTGTCAGGACCAATTGCGCGACTTCGCGCGCTTCTGGCGAGGCATGAAGATCGCTGCGAAATTCGCGCATCAACGCTTCTGCCTCATTGCGGGTTTCGGGCACAGGATCAGCGCCAAGCCCGCGGGCGATCAGCGCAAACTGGCGATAATATTCATCCTGCTCATGGCCCGGCATATCCGGGCGAACATGGCGCAAATAAGCGGCGAGGAAGCTGGTCGCCTCTGCCACATGGACAAAGGCGAGCGTGCGCGGATCAGCGGCGGAATAGGGCGAGCCATCGGGCAATGTTCCGGTGATGTGCTTGTGGATCGCATTCACCCGCTCAATCGCGGCTGTTGCCCGATCACGATGGCCAAAAGTGGTGACGGCGATAAAACGCGCCGTGCGCTGGAGCCGCCCGTGCATATCCTCGCGAAAATTGGAATGGTCGAGCACCCCTTGCAAGGCATGCGGGTGGAGCATCTGGATCAGCAGCCCTCTGATCCCGCCGACCATCATCCCGACCAAGTCGGCATGCACCATGCGAATGGGCGAATCAGGTTCGAACAATGCATCGTCTGATGGCGGCTCGGGCTTTTGGCCCGCAGAGGTGTCGTTGAAGACACCTTTAACGTGATCGACCAGCTTGAGCCGGAATGATTCAATCGGATCAGCCATACGCTACGGTTTTAGCCCTTTCTCCGCGCGATTGCGAGCGTGCAGCGTCTCCTAGCAAAAATAGCCTGCAACACCGGCTTGCAGCGCGCGCGCGAGGTCGCTAACCCTCGCGCCCTATGGCAACTGTAATGAGCTCCACCGGCGAAGCGTCGGACACGACCTTGATGATGACACCTGACACTTCGGTGAAGGTGCGCGATACCTTTGGCATTGATGTGGATTGGGAAATCCCGGCCTTTTCCAAGGCGGACGAACGCGTGCCCGAGGTGGACCCGTCCTATGTCTTCGATCCTGACACTACGCTGGCGATCCTGGCGGGCTTTGCTCACAATCGCCGGGTAATGGTGCAGGGCTATCACGGCACGGGTAAATCGACCCATATCGAGCAGGTGGCTGCGCGCCTTAACTGGCCCAGCATTCGAATCAATCTGGACGCGCATATCAGCCGGATCGATCTGATCGGGCGCGATGCGATTGTCCTGCGCGATGGCTTGCAAGTCACCGAATTTCAGGAAGGTCTGCTCCCTTGGGCTTTGCAGAACCCGGTTGCGCTCACCTTTGACGAATATGATGCGGGCCGTCCCGATGTGATGTTTGTGATCCAGCGCATCTTGGAAAGCGCGGGCCGCTTGACCTTGCTCGACCAGAACAAGGTCATCACGCCCAATCCGCATTTCCGTCTGTTTGCCACTTCCAATACGGTTGGCCTTGGCGACACGAGCGGGTTGTATCACGGCACGCAGGCAATCAACCAAGCGCAAATGGACCGCTGGAATGTGGTTGTCGCGCTCAATTATTTGGAAGCGCCGGTTGAGCTGGAGATCGTCAAATCCAAGGTTGAAAACACCGCTGACGAAGTGCTCGCCAATATGATCAAGGTTGCCGATTTGACGCGGCAAGGGTTCGTGAACGGTGATATTTCCACCGTGATGAGCCCGCGTACCGTGATGACTTGGGCGCAAAATGCAGAGATTTTTGGCAATCCCGGCTTTGCCTTCCGCCTTTCCTTCCTCAACAAATGTGACGAGGCAGAGCGGATGCTGGTGGCTGAATATTACCAGCGCGTGTTTGGCGAAGATTTGCCTGAGAGCGTTGCCAAGGCGGGATAGGCGAAACCACGATTGCGTTCACTGTGTTAATAGATTAACACAGTAGCTATGTTTTCTTGGCTTCGTCCCCCCAAGTCAGATTCTGAAGAAGATGAACCCGTATCCACTCGGCGTGATGAACGGCGCGATGCGGGCTATTACGCGACCGAAGACCCCTATGGCAGCGCGCTCGACGAATTTGACGAAAAGTATGATTTCGAATGGGAAGATGACGGTGCGATAGAGCCATCGGACTCAAAACGCTGGTGGCAGTTTTGGAAACAGGCTGAGGAAGAGGTGGACGAGCCAGCTCCCGGTGTCGCATGGCCTGACAGTTTCACCGATGACGATGAGTTGGCGGAAGCTCCACCGCCAAAGCGCGGATGGCTGGGCCGCACCAAACTGTGGTGGTCGGTCAGAGCCGTGGCGGGCTGCTTGCTGCTGCTTTTTCTGACGATTGGCTGGCTTGCCTTCACCGCGCCCTTGTCCAAATCCTTGGAACCCATCGCGCCACCTGAGATTACGCTACTTGCCAGCGATGGCACGCCGATTGCGCGCAGCGGTGCCAATGTCGAAGCGCCGGTCGAAGTCGCCAATCTGCCCGACCACGTGATCGAGCCTTTCCTCGCGATTGAGGACCGGCGGTTCTATTCGCATTGGGGTGTCGATCCGCGCGGGATAGCGCGCGCCGCCATTACCGGTGTTGGCGGGGGCAGCACGATCACCCAGCAGCTAGCCAAATTCACTTTCCTCTCGCCCGAACAGACATTGAGCCGCAAAGCGCGTGAGGCACTGATTGCCTTTTGGCTGGAGGCTTGGCTGACCAAGGATGAAATTCTCGAGCGCTATCTTTCCAACGCTTATTTCGGTGACAATCAATATGGTCTGCGCGCGGCATCGCTGCACTATTTTTATCGCAAGCCGGAAAACCTTCTGCCCGAACAAGCCGCGATGCTGGCGGGATTGCTCAAAGCACCCTCGCGGCTGGCCCCAAGCAAGAATTACGATCTGGCCAAAGAGCGCATGACGTTGGTCGTGGGGTCGATGGTGGATGCGGGTTATCTTACACAAGAAGAGGCCGATGCGATGCGCGCACCGGTGATTGATGTGCGGGCCAAGCGCACTTTGCCAACTGGCACATATTTTGCCGATTGGGCCTTGGGCATTGCGCGCCAAAGCGAGCAAAGCGGCTATGCTAAGCAGACGCTGACGACAACGCTCGACGCGCAATTGCAGCGGCTTGCCAATCGTGTGGTTGGTCGCGCCGGTTTGGGCGATGCGCAAGTCGCGCTTGTCGCGATGCGGCCAAGCGGAGAGGTCGTCGCGATGGTGGGCGGGCGCAATTACTCGAAATCGCCCTTCAATCGGGTGACGCAGGCGCAGCGGCAATCCGGCTCGACGATCAAGAGCCTCGTCTATCTGGCCGCTCTTCGCGACGGGTGGGAGCCAGATGACACTATCGCCAATACCGAGATTGTCGAAGGCAGTTATCGGCCGCGCAATGCTGGTGGAAAATATTCAGAAACGATCACGCTCAAAGATGCGCTGGCGCAATCATCCAATGTGGCAACTTTGCGCCTGTTCAACGAAGTCGGCTCGAAAAAAGTCATCGCCACCGCGCGCGACTTTGGGATCGAGGCGGACTTTGAGCAGGGCGATCCCAGCATCGCCTTGGGCACAGCAAGCCTGACCCTGCTCGAGTTGACGAGCGCTTATGCCGGTATCGCCGCCAACAGTTTCCCGGTTGAGCCTCATGCCTTTGCAAGAGAAGAAGAGAGCTGGTTTGAATGGCTCACTTCTGACGAACAGTCGCTTTCCTCCAGCGATCATGAGGATATGGAAGCCATGCTGCGCGCGGTCATCAATGAGGGAACCGGGCGAGGGGCGATGCTGCGCATTCCCAACTTTGGCAAAACCGGCACGACGCAAAACAATCGCGATGCCTTGTTTGTGGGCTATGCCGGTGAGCTGGTGGTTGGCGTGTGGATCGGCAATGATGACAATTCGCCGCTCGACGGGATTACTGGCGGGGGGCTGCCAGCGCGTATCTGGCGCGATTTTATGGTCGGCGCGATTGCCGAAGCACGCGTTCCCGCACGGCCCACTCCGCGCCCGAACCCCTCTGGTCCGATTGAACCCTTTGATATTTCCGAGGGGGCGACAATTCCAATTGATGACAATGGCTCGCAGGTCGCAATTGACCGCGACGGTGTTGCCTTCACGACAAACGTGGATGGCAATGAAATCGAGATACGGCTTGGTGAGGATGGGGTGGCGATTGAGCCAGTACCCTAAGCCTGTTCGGCCCTTTATTTCGGGTCACTCATCAAGATATTCATAATCGCCGTTGCGACCAGTTTCTCACGATTGTCTTGCCAAACTTCAACCGAGATATTGGCATTGCGCCGACCGAGCCGGTTAATTCGCCCTATCGCATAGGTGCGTTTCATCAGACCCGCGGACAGATATTGAACGGTAATATTCACCGGCTTTAGGATGCGTACTCGCCCTTCGCATGCCAATTTCGCGCGCAATACGGAATAGCCCGCCGTCTCCAGCAAGCCTGCCATTGCACCGCCGTGGAAAGCGCCGGGCCGCCCTTCGATTAATTCGGCTGGTTCCAGCGCCAAAAGCGGACAGTCATTGTCCATGCGTTCAAGAACGATCCCCAAAGACCGGGCATAGGGTGTGAGCGCAAATGTTTCGGCCCCGTTTTCCGCTTTAACCGCCATTTTTGCCTCGCTCGCCCATCAGCATGAAAACACCGGCCATGGTCGCGACCGGATTGCCCGGATCATCATCATAGGCAATGCCGCGAACAAAGGCGGCAGAGCGGGTTATCTTGTAACATTCAGCCCTGCCGATAACAGCGCTGCGCTCTTTTGCCGGGCGTTGATAGTCAACGCGCAGATCGAGCGTGGCGCAAGGGGTGAAAGTCTTGGCAGCAGTCCAGATGCTCATGCCCGATGCCATATCGAGCAGGCTAACAATCGGACCTGATGCGAGAATGGCGCGGTCCTCATCGCCCAGCAGATCCTCGCGCCAAGGCAATTCCAGCGCGACCCAATTCTCGCCATGATCGGCATAGCGCAGACCAAGCCAGCCAGTGTGCCCGCGCGTAAAGAAGTGCTGGCTCGCATATTCCGGATCAAACTGACCAATGTTGGATGCCATCCCATTCTCCTGCGGCCATCGGCTTTCCATTACAATCTTTTAATTTTCCAAGTGGCCCAGCGGAATGGTTAGGCAATCTTTCAGCATGGGCATGCGCCCAAAGAGCATTGCTCCGGCTATTAAGAGCTTTTGAAATACTAATTAACATGGTAAATGATCCAAAGTGGATATTTCCAAAAAGGTAAAAAAAGTGATTGGGTCAAATGAAGATGATGACTTTGAGAATCTAATAATCTCTAAAGATGAGAC
>CALLIO010000010.1 GCA_938009055.1 uncultured Altererythrobacter sp. | reverse complement strand
TCCCACGCCGACCACCAGCCGGTTAAACGGGCCGTTTTCAGCCTCGCCATTCAGGACGCAAGCAATCGCGCTTTCCAGATCCGCCGCGCGTGCCAGCAGATCGCCTGCTTTGCTTCCCGAAGGCAAGGCAAGGTGGAAATCGTGAATTTCGCCAAGCAATCCATCGTCGAGGGCTGTCGCCACCTCGGTCAGAACGCGGAAGCCGAAATTCTCCAGAACTGGCACAGCGTCGGACAGGTCGAGCGCGCCTTGATGCTGGTAAATAGTGAGATGCAGCTCATGCGCATCATCACCGGGTAAAGCGAACAAGCGGACATCGCGCGCTTCGGCATCCGCCGTGGCAAGATGGCGCAAGCGGCGAATATCAACTGCTGCATCGCGCGGCGTGTAAATCGCGCGATAGCTGGGCGGAAAGGCTGAGGCATAGCGGCTGGCAAGCGCCATCGCGCGGGCATCATCGCCATCTTCGGCAAGCTCGCGCTCGACTGCTTCATTCCAGCCGCGCAGCAGATCAACCAGCTGACCTTCCAGTTTCGCATCATCGGGGCGTTTGCCTGCTTGCCTGATGTCGAGGACAAAGCGCAGCATCGCTAGATTGCCGCCTTCGACCTCCAAGCTCCAATCGAGCATTTGCGCGCCCGTTTCGTGCGTCAGCATATCCTCGATCGCCTGACGCGACTGAGTGGAGAGCAAATCGCGCGGGAGCCAGACAAAGCCGAACAAATGGCGCGACAAAGCCGCCTCGACCAAAGCCAAACGGGGCCGCGGGCGGTCGACCAAACCCATCATTGTGGTGGCGACGCGAACAATGTCCTCGCGGCTGGAGCCAAGCAACAAATCATGCGGGATCGCGGTTAGCGCGTGGAGCAATGCCTTGCCCGCATGACCACTGGGGTCAAAGCCGAGCTGGTGCGTGATGGCATCCAAATGCCCGCGCAAAAGCGGGACTTGCGTCGGCGGGCTGGCCAGCGCCGCGCTGGTCCAAACACCGGCATGAACAGATAGCGCTTCGACTTTTGAGCCGTTTTTTGTTTCAGCGCGATGCGGCACGATAAACAGATCAAGCGGCACGCGGCGGTGGACATTGGCCATCCGGTTCGCCTTCACAATCAGCAATTCGCGCGTGGGATCTTCAGTGAACCATTTAAATGCTCGCTCGTAAGACGCATCGGCCAGCAGGCTGCGCGAGCTTTTGCGGCAAATGCCGCGCGCTTTCGATGTCTTGCCATCCTTGCTCCGAACAAGATGGCCAAGCTGTGTGAGCATGCCCTGATTGAACCAATGGAGCAGCGCCGAATTTTCCTGAGCATCCATTGCATCCGCATCGCGTTCCATTGCAGTTTGGACTTTGGGCCAGTCCTTCACTGCTGCGCGCACATCGCCCAAGGTGACTTGCAATTGCCGTTCAAGCGCGCGCCGCTGGCGGGCATCGGCTCGCTCGGTCTCGACATAGATCACGGATTCGCGCGCAATCCCTGCGCCCGATTTGGTCTTTGCATGGATCGCTTTGAGCCGGCCCTTGGCTGTGCGCTCAGCGGCAATCACGGGATGGACCAGTCGCTCTATCACCAGGCCTTGCGCAGCGATTGTGGCGGCCAGCGAGTCGACCAAGAACGGCATGTCTTCATTGATGATCGCAATGCGCAGCATCGGCTTGGCATCGTCTGCAGAGCCAAAGCTGCCCGATTCCATGAGGAGGACGGAGCGATCGGCTTCTCTAGATGTTGCCGCATCCAGAACAAATTTGGCGGCGTCGTCCAAAGATTTGCGGTCAAAGGCTGTGTCGCCGGGCAAGACCGATGCGCGCAAACAGCGCTTCAGCGCAGTGAGATGAGGGTTTGTCGCCTGATCCTTGGTCACGGTCATCCTGCTCCCATTAACGGCGTAATATTATTATTATCTGCCGCACTATTCATGCGTAAATAGGCTTGTCTTCGCCCCGCTGCAAGTCGCGCATGTGCTGCTCAGTCTTGGACAGCCTGCATTGCGATCTCGAGCGTGTTTAGCCGCTCTTGGGGATCAAAGCTTGCACCTGCAACAATGATCTCATCCGCATTGGTACGTGCCACAAATGCGGCAATGGCCGCGCGCACAGTCTTAGCACTGCCAACGGCGGCGGCTTGACCGAGATGGTCCAGCATGGCGCGCGCTGGCGCTGGCAAGCTTTGCGCATAGTTTTCAATCGGCGGTGGCAGCTTGCCTGGCTCGCCGCTGCGCAGCCGCACAAAGCTTTGCTGCTGGCTAGAGGCAATGGTGCGCGCAGCCTCGTCAGTCTTCGCTGCAAAGACATTCATCGCCACCATCACATGGGGCTTTTTAAGCGCGTCTGATGGCTGAAAATCGCGGCGGTAGAGTTCCAGCGCTGCATCGAGGTGATCGGGCGCGAAATGCGCGGCAAAGGCATAGGGCATGCCCAATTTTGCCGCGAGCTGCGCTCCGAAAAGCGAAGAGCCCAGCATCCACAGCTCGATTCTTGCGCCAAGCCCGGGTGTGGCAGCAATTGGCAATTTCGGCTCGCCAGTAAAAAGCGCGCGCAATTCCATCACATCTTGCGGAAAATGCTCCGAAGCTTGGTGCAAATTCTTGCGCAAGGCTTGCTGCAATTGCGGCCCGGCGCCCGGCGCTCGCCCAAGCCCCAGATCAATGCGCGGCCCAAACAAGGCTTCCAAAGTGCCGAATTGCTCTGCAATCACGAAGGGCGTGTGATTGGGCAGCATAATCCCGCCAGAGCCAATGCGGATGGTGCTGGTGGCATTGCCGATATGGGCCAGGACAACCGAGGTTGCTGCCCCGGCAATCCCTTCCATCGTGTGATGTTCTGCCACCCAAAAGCGCTTGTAGCCAAGCTTTTCCGCCGTTTTCGCCAGCTCAGCAGCGTCTGCATAAGCTTGCGCCAAAGTGCCGCCTTCGCGCACTGGCACCAGATCGAGGACGGACAATTCAGTCATGCTTTAGGGCCGATCTGCAATCTGCGCGAGATAGCTTTGTGCTGTTTGCGCCCATTGCGTTCCCGGGGCGACATCGACAACTGACTGCCAACTCGCCCGCGCGGCATCATCGCGTCCGGCAAGCACGGCAATCACGCCTGCTTCAAGGCCAACCAAGGGGTCAAGCGGCGCAAGTGCAATCGCCGCTTCGATTTGTGCTTGTGCTTCGGGCAGCCGGTCAAGCTTGCGCAGCAATGTGGCGAGCAGCAACGGCGCTTCAGCGTTTCCTGAGCGCAAGCTTTGCGCATGGACAAGGAATGGCTCAGCTTCAGCCAAGCGGCCTTGCGCGACCAATGCGCGCGATTGTTCGATTGCGATGATGGCTTGCAAATCTGCGGCACTGGCTGCTTCGGCATCGCGCTGTGCAGCTTCCAGCAAACTGAGCGCCGCTGGCACATCGCCTTTGCCCATTTGAGCGCTCGCCGCCATTGTGCCCAGTCGCGCGCGGAAGCGATTGTCATCCACTGGCGCGCCATCGCGAGCAGAAGTAAAAGCGCCAATCGCATCATCCCAGCGCTCGAGCTTTGTAGCTGCAAGACCTAGGCAATGCTGTGCCAGCACGCGGTCCTGACCTTGTGTTTCGCCAGCGCGCACTTGCGCTTGAACATGGGCACGGGCTGGATCAGCTTCGACCAACTCAAGGCAATCTTTCAGCCATGGGCTTTTGTGCAGGAGTGGCTCAGGCTCGTTCGCCGGACCAATCACATTTGATGTGCGCGGCGGGCGGTTCTGGATCTCTTCGGAATAGTCAGGGATGCCGCCAGCAGCGGGGTTGGGGCCAACTTGCAAAAGCAGAAGAAGAGCAGTGGTGAGCGACATTTATGACCCTTGGGCTTGGGAGATTTCGGCAATGGTCGCGAGCAAAAGCGCAATATCACTTTCGCGCGACAAGCGGTGATCGCCATCTTTGATAAGGGTCACTTGAACATCATCCGAACGAAGCGCGCGGGCCAATTTCAAGCTGGTCTCCCACGGGACATCATCATCGCATTGCCCATGGATCAGGCGCACTGGCGTTGTGATCGCTATTTGGCTTGCAAGCTGCTTGTTCGCCTCTCCATCGTGCCAAAATCCGGCATAGGTGGGTGTTGGCTCTGGGCCATAAGGATTGTCTTCATAGACTGTCCCGCCGCTTGCCATCACGCGCTTTTGCTCCTCGCTATATCCCCATTCGGTGAAGTCTGGCGCGGCGGCAATCCCGACCATTGCGGCAAGCCTGTCGCACCATTTCTCGGCCACCAGCAGCATCAGCCAGCCGCCCATTGAGGAGCCGACCAGTACGATTTTTCCGCTGACCTTGGCTTCGATCAGTGCAAGCACTTCATCGCGCCATTTGCTCAAAGTGCCATCGGCAAAATCGCCTGAGCTTTGCCCGCAGCCGGAATAGTCGAGCAGCAAGCATGCTTGCCCGCGCATTTGTGCATCAGCGAAGAGCGCAGTCGCCTTGCCGCCATCCATGTCCGACATATAGCCGGGCAGAAAAACGAGAGTGGGGCCAGTGCCATCATGGAAGCGGAATGCAATCCGCTCACCATTTGGCATGTCGTGAAATTGAACGTCGCTCATCTCGAAATGCCTAGCCGAGAGATGCGTCTGTCTCAACACATTGCGGGCCATCTGGAGCTATCTAGGGGTTATCTATGGGGTATCTCGATCTATCTCCGACCGTTCAAAAACGCCCTCAATCCCGCTCAAAAATCTCTTCGATAGGCAATTCGAACACATCGGCAATTTTGAAAGCAAGCGGCAAGGATGGGTCGTAGCGCCCCTTCTCAATCGCATTCACGCTTTGTCGACTGACGCCGAGCTGATCGCCCAAATCTTGTTGCGACCAGTCGCGTTCAGCGCGCAACACTTTGAGGCGGTTCTTCACACTGCACCCCACGTGCCATAGGTGATGCGGTTGACGACAGCCCCCAGAGCAAGGCCTCCAAACCAGATAATCGCATACCAATAGGCATCGATATGAGGAACCAGGTCAGCGCTCTCAAGCATGCCCCAAACCGAGGCGGCGCTCATCGCAAGGGCCGAGGCGACAAGAGTTTGGCGAATGGTGAGCATGCGGATGAATTCATCGGTTTCCTCGATGATAAGCCGCCCGATTGCCCAGAAGAAGCCGATCACCGCAAGGCCGGGTAGAACACCAATCGCAAGACGCGCTGCGGTGGGCAGATCACCCAACTTGTCGATGAAGGTAAGGAGCGCAAAGGACGCAAGGTATAGCGAGGTGAAGATCGCAACGCGTTTGATGTAATTGCGCTGCGCCTGTCCCTTGCTGACGCAACCGCCGCTGCCCGTCTGATTTGTGTTCAACATGGCAATAAAGGCGGCGAACATTGGGAGGATAGGTGTCACCATTAAGGTGAAGATCACACCCTTGCTCTCGATCGCTTTGGTAAGGACAAGAATGATGATGACTGCGGCGCTGATGAATGTCATGCCAATCCAGAACAACGGACCGCGGCCCAGAAATCCTGAAGAATTTGCAGTTTGTGCAGCTTGATCGTTCATAGCGCCCACCGTGATGTGCATGTTCCGCGTTTTTGCCGCTTGGCCCAATGACCGCTGAGCACGCCGCTCGCCGTGCCGGTCAGGCCCATAATGATCGCAAAGCATGCAGAATTGCTCATTTGTGAATTGGAGAGAAGCAGCGCGGTCGCAATGATGGCAGCTGCCCATAGAATTGTGTGTGTTCGAATGCTCATTGGTAAAGCTCCCTTTCAACTATGGAAAGCATACTTGTCATTGATCCGCATAAATGTCAAGCTCACTTTCCTATCTTGAAAGCTTCCTTGTCCTCAAGGGTGTGGCTGCTGAGCTTTTGCATCCCCTCAGATGCCAACCCCAATTCCAGCCCCGCATCCGGTAAAACTGCAATTCCTTGCTTCTGCTCCGCGCGCTCTTGTGTCATGGCCGCAAATGACCAAATGGACTGACGTGATGACTGAACTTTTGAAAATTTCCCTTCCCGATGGCTCTGTGCGCGAAATGCCCGCAGGCTCCACGCCCTATGATGTGGCGGCCGCGATTGGCCCGGGCCTTGCGAAAGCGGCGCTCGCTGCCCGCGTCGACGGGGAAGTGCGCGATATTGGCCGCCCGTTCGACGGGGATGCTGAGCTTGCGCTGATCACGTCTAAGGATGAGGCGGATGCGCTGGAGTTGGCGCGCCACGATTTCGCCCATGTCCTCGCCGAAGCGGTGCAAGCCCTTTGGCCCGGCACGCAGATCACCTTTGGCCCTGCGACCGATGATGGTTTCTATTACGATGTGATGGCGCCTGCCGATCGCGCGCCATTCTCATCGGAAGATTTGCCTGCAATCGAAGAGAAAATGCGCGACATTATCAAGGCGGACAAGCCGCTCGTGCGCGAAGTGTGGTCGCGCGCTGATTTGATCGCCAAATGGGAAGCGGATGGCGAAGCGTTCAAGGCGGAATGGGCCAAGGAACTGCCTGAAAATGAAGAGCTAACCGTCTATTGGTCGGGCGAGCCAAACAGTGAAGGCGCATGGCTCGATATGTGCCGCGGGCCGCACCTTGCCTCCACTGGAAAGCTTGATCCGCAAGCGTTCAAATTGATGCGGGTCGCGGGCGCTTATTGGCGCGGCGATCAGCGCAATGCGCAGCTAACGCGGATTTACGGCACGGGCTGGCTCAGCAAGAAGCAGCTGAAGCAGCACCTCCATAATCTGGAGGAAGCCGGCAAGCGCGATCACCGCAAACTAGGGCGCGAGATGGACTTGTTCCATTTGCAAGAAGAAGCGCATGGCAGCGTCTTTTGGCATCCCAAAGGCTATATGATCTGGCGCGGGCTCGAAGCTTACATGCGCCGCAAAATGGATGGCGGCGGCTATCAAGAGATCAAAACCCCGCAAGTCATGGATGTGCGCCAGTGGGAGCAATCGGGGCATTGGGGCAAATATGCTGAAAACATGTTTGCCGTTCCCGATATTGTGCCTGAGGTGGACGAGGATGGCGATGCTTCATCGGCTGCCCCCAAAGTTGCCGATGATGCCCAGTGGATGGCGATCAAGCCAATGAACTGCCCGGCGCATGTCCTGGTCTTCAAGCAAGGCATCACCTCTTACAAGGATTTGCCAATCCGCTTAGGCGAGATGGGCTGCTGCCACCGCAATGAACCCCACGGCGCGCTTCACGGGCTGATGCGGGTGCGCCAGTTTACGCAGGATGATGCGCATATCTTCTGCACCGAGACCCAAGTAGTCGAAGAAGTGCGCAAATTCTGCGCATTGGCCGACAGTGTCTATAAGGATTTCGGCTTCACTTATCATGTGAAGCTGGCGACGCGCCCTGAAAAGCGGTTCGGCTCGGATGCGGATTGGGACAAGGCCGAGCAGGAATTGCGCGATGCTGTGGCCGAAGCGGGCATGGATAATGACGACTATGGATGGGAAGAGCTTCCGGGCGAAGGCGCGTTTTATGCGCCCAAGCTTGAATGGCATTTGACCGATGCCATCGGGCGCACGTGGCAAGTCGGCACGATACAGGGTGACCGCGTTCTGCCCGAACGGCTCGATGCGACATACATT
>CALLIO010000009.1 GCA_938009055.1 uncultured Altererythrobacter sp. | reverse complement strand
CGCAAGGAGCTGGTGAAAGCATTGCGCAAAAGATCGGTCACAAAGCGCGCCGTGCCCTCAATTGCCTTCAAGGCGATATTGCCGGAAAAGCCATCGGTCACGACCACATCCACGCCGCCACGATTGATCTTGTCGCTTTCGACAAAACCATCAAACGACATATCGAGGCCCGTTGCCTCTTGCAGCTGTGTGGCCGCATCGCGCAGCGCATCTGTGCCCTTGATCTCTTCGGTTCCGATATTGAGCAAGCGCACACGCGGCTTATCCCGCCCGGTCAGGATCCGCGAATAGGCTGCGCCCATAATAGCGAATTGCACCAGATTGCGGTCGTTCGCCTCTGTATTGGCGCCAAGGTCGAGCATGACCACATCGTCCGCCTCTAGCGTTGGCAGAACGGCGGCTAGTGCGGGCCGATCGATGCCGGGCATGGTGCGCAATGCGAGCTTGCTCATCGCCATCAATGCGCCGGTATTGCCCGCGCTGACAGCAGCGCCAGCCTTGCCCTCTTTCACCGCATTGACGGCAAGACCCATGCTGGTTGTTTTTGCACGGCGGATCGCTCTGGATGGCAGCTCGTCGCCGCTAATCACATCATCGCAATGCAGAATTTCGGACGCTTCGCGCAAAGAAGGATGCGCTTCAAGCGCGGCGGTAATCCGCGCTTCATCGCCGACAAGCAGGAATTTGAAGCTGGAGTGGCGACGGCGAGCCAGCGCTGCGCCTTCGATCATCACGCGCACGCCTTCATCACCGCCCATCGCATCAACAGCGATACGCGGCAGGCTCATGCTCGTCTCTCCAGTCTAATCGCGCGGTCTAAACAGATGCGCTGTTACAGGCCGACCGCGACGACTTCGCGGCCATTGTAATAACCGCAATGGGGGCAAAGATTGTGCGGACGCTTTAGCTCGCCACAGTTTGAGCATTCGTGGAATGCTTCGACTTTGAGCGAATCATGCGCCCGGCGATTGCCGCGGCGATGCGGGGAAACTTTTCTCTTTGGAACAGCCATGGCGGCACCTGGTCCTTAATCAATTCATCTGTGTGACGTAGCGTCACCGCGTTGTTGCGACCGCTTGTAAGCCAAGGTCTGTGAGTGCACAAGCTATTTGCACGCACATTAGAAGGCCGCAGCTTTCGCGGGGAAGGAGCGCGCTATAGCGGAAAATTCACCTGTTGCAACCCACGGCGAGAGCGCATATCGGTTGCATATTGAAATTTATTGGGAGAGACCAAAATGACACTTCTACCCGTCACGCTTACATCGGCGGCAGCCGCAGCGATTATTGGCGTTTGGCTTATGCTGAGAATCGGCCAGGTACGTATCGGCGAAAAGATCAGCATTGGCGATGGCGGCAATGAAAAACTCACCCGCCGGATGCGTGCGCAAGCCAATTATATCGAGAACACGCCTTTTGTTTTGGTGCTGATCGCGGCGATTGAACTGTCGGGCAAAGGACACCCGTGGCTGGCCTATGTTGCAGGCGTCTATTTCCTTGCACGGATCGCCCATGCGATTGGAATGGAAGCTGGCGATGGCCCGCCTGCCCGCTTTATCGGCACAATTGTGACAATGCTGACGCTGGTCGGATTGGCGATTTGCGCTGCGCTGATCGCGATGGGAATTTTGTAAAAAAGATTGCGACCACCCGGGTGGGTGCGCTTTAGCGCGCCCGCCCGCAGCGATACGATCGTCGGACCGCGTGAGCGAGGACAAGGTGCACCCGGACGGGTGCACCGCACTTAAGATAACGCGTAGTCTGATACAAACGCATTGGTCTTGCGTTCCTGACCAAAAGTGCTGGTTGGCCCGTGTCCGGGAATAAAGGTGATGTCATCGCCCAGCGGCCACAGCCTTTTGGTGATCGCATCGATCAAATCCTGATGATTGCCCATCGGAAAATCGGTGCGCCCTATGGATCCCTGGAACAGCACATCGCCGACAATCGCAAATTTGCTCGGCCCGTGGAAGAAGACGACATGGCCGGGCGTGTGGCCCGGGCAATGGATCACATCCAGCTCCAGCTCGCCCACAGTGACTTTGTCGCCATGCTCCAGCCAGCGATCGGGCTCGAACACTTCGCCATTGATGCCGTATTTCTTGCCATCTTCATCCAGCCGGCTGATCCAGAAACGATCATCCTCGTGCGGCCCCTCAATCGGGATGCCCAGCTCTTTGGCCAGGATACCGCTCTCCCCGCAATGGTCGATATGACCATGGGTGATGAGGATTTTCTCGAGCGTCACGCCTGACTTCTCTACCGCCGCTTTCAGCCGGTCGAGATCACCGCCCGGATCGGTCAGCGCGCCTTTCATGGTCTTGGTACACCAGATCAGCGAGCAGTTTTGCTGCAAAGGCGTGACGGGCAGGATCGCGGCCTTCATCGGCGAGGCAGGTTTGATATCAGTCATGCGAGGTGATGTGGCGGCGGCGGCGCTGGAATGCAAGTTCTTGAACGTCTGGTAACGACCCAAAAGGCTGTGGTTTGCGTTGCACCGCTATCAGTAAAAACACCTCGTGTGGTCAGCTGAGCGATTAGACAAACCGTAAGACTTCGCCTTCTGTTTGCAGCTGATTGCCTCCCAGTAGCAGGTCAAGGCAGCCACACTCCGTTGCTTTGACAATGCTACGGGCACTAGTTTGGCGCAGCAGGCCCATCTGAGTCTAAGAAAACCAGATAAAAGGCATAGGTT
>CALLIO010000008.1 GCA_938009055.1 uncultured Altererythrobacter sp. | reverse complement strand
CCGCCCAAATGGTGGGTGACCGCGCCGTTGTGGTTCTCGAGGCGACCGGCCTTACCCCCAAACAGCGCGAGGATATGGACAGCGCGATCCAAGATATTCTGGGCGCGCAAGAAGGTGTATCCGAAGTGCGCGTCGCGATGATGGCCGATAAAGTTCAACGCAGGATTATCGCGATCGGCTCTGGCAAAGGGGGCGTCGGCAAAAGCACGCTCACCACCAATCTGGCGGTTGCGCTCAAAAAATTGGGTCACAAGGTCGGGATCGTCGATGCGGATATTTATGGCCCCTCACAGCCCAAATTGCTGGGAGTAGAAGGCAAAAAGCCAGAAGCAGCGGGCGAAAAGCTGGTGCCTGTGCCAACCCCGCATGGCATTCCGGTGCTTTCGATGGGGTTCCTCGTCAAACAAGCCCAGGCGCTCGCATGGCGCGGGCCGATGGCGGGCAATGCCTTGTTGCAATTGATTGATGCGGAATGGGGCGATGTGGAGCTTCTTCTGATTGATTTGCCGCCCGGCACCGGTGATGTGCAGCTTTCCATGCTGTCCAAACACAAACCCGATGGAGCCGTGCTGGTCTCAACCCCGCAGGATTTGGCGCTTATTGATGCAGCGCGGGCGGGGCAATTGTTCGAGCAGGGCGATGTGCCGATCATTGGCTTGGTTGAGAATATGGCGGGCTATGCCTGCCCGCATTGCGGCGAGCTATCCGATCCCTTTGGCAAGGGCGGAGTTGAAGCCGTGGCAGAGCGGATCGAGATTCCGTTTCTGGGCCGCATTCCGCTGGCGCTTCCGATCCGCGAGGCTGGCGATGCCGGAACGCCGCCGGCCGGTGGTGACAGCGCAGAGGCTGAACACTTCACCGCCATTGCGGGCAAGATCAGCGATTGGCTGGGCAGCGCAAGCGAAGGGGCAGGCTGACGATGCCGATCACGAGGCGCGGCGTTTTGACCGGAGCGGCCATTGGCGGCGGCGTGGTCATTGCGTGGGGCCTTTATCCGCGCAGCTATCCCAATCCCTTGCAGCCCGGGCGCGACGAGCTTGCCTTTGATGCATGGCTGAAAATCGGGCGTGATGGAGTGGTGACGGTTGCCATTCCCCAGTTGGAGATGGGGCAGGGCGTCACAACACTTCTCCCGCAGATTATCGCCGCTGAACTGGGCGCGGACTGGCGGCAGATGGCGGTTGAGCCAGCGCCGGTTAGCGGGGCCTATGCCAATGTGCCTCTCGCGGAAAAATGGGCGCCGTTGTGGCTGCCTTACAATGCGCAAGCGGCCACAGAAGCAGCTCCCTATGTCGCTGAACGCTATGCCCAGATGCAGGCCTTTCACGGCACGGCCGATGGCACCACGCTGACGGCGTATGAAATGCCCTGCCGGATCGCGGCGGCACAGACCCGCGCGATGTTATCCCAAGCAGCAGCAGCGCAATGGGATGTCGCGCCAGAGGAATGCGCGGCAGATGCTGGTTTTATTACTCATGGCGAGAAAAAATTGAGCTTTGGCGAGCTTGCCTCTGCCGCCGCTGAAGAAACACCGCCTGATCCCGTGCCCTTGCGCTCGCAACCCTATAGCGAGACCCCGCAAGCGATTGAGCAACGCGCAGAATTCGGGCCGGAAAGCCCCTATGTGCGGCTGGATGCGCCATCGAAAGTTGATGGCAGTTACCTGTTTGCTGGCGACGTGCGCCTGCCCAATATGGTCTATGCCTCGATCAAACACGGGCCGCTCGACCAATCGACATTGACCGGCTTTGAGGCAGGAAAAGCGCAGGGCATTCGCGGATTTCTAGGCGCGGTAGAAGGCAAACGCTGGCTCGCTGCGATTGGCAGCAATTGGTGGGCGGCGGAAAAAGCGGTGGAGGCGATGGAGCCGCGCTTTGATGTCGAAAGCCTCATCACCAGCGCCAATATCGACAGCCAGCTCGACAAAGCCATGCGCGAGGGGCAGGCATATCGCCTTCAAAAACGCGGGCAGGGATACGATACGCAGGGCAAGGCCGCGATGGCAGTGCGCTATGATGTCGAGCCGGCGCTGCATGCAACGCTGGAGACGGCGACAGCGACGGCGCGGCTCGAAGATGGACGGCTGGAGCTATGGATTGCCAGCCAAGCGCCCGAAGCGGCGCGGGCGGCGGCGGCTAAGGCCATCGGGCTCTCGCTTGATGATGTCGTGATCTATCCCATGCCAGCGGGCGGCAGTTTTGACCGGAGGCTGGAGCATGATCACGCCATCGAAGCGGCATTGATCGCGCGCGAGGTGGAACGCCCCGTGCAATTGGTCTGGTCGCGCTGGCAAGAACATTTGCGCGACAGGCCGCGCATGCCTGCAGCGGTTTTTCTCGCAGCGCGTTTGAGCGGTTCCGATCAAGGCACGATCACGGGATTGCAAACGCGGATCGCCTCGCCAGCGGCCAATCTGGAGTTTGGGCGCCGTCTGTTTGGCAACAAGACCAGCTGGGCTGCGGTTGAGGAAACCTCGGCCACTCCTGATCCGATGGCGGTCGAAGGCGCCATGCCCAATTACGCGATTGGCGATGTCTCGATTGACCATGCCCCTGCGCGCATCGGGCTTCCCTGCGGGCGGATGCGCGGCAATGCGCATGGCTACACCGCCTTTGCCAATGAGTGCTTTATTGATGAAGCCGCCCATCGTTATCGCCGCGAACCCTTATCTTACCGCATCTCTCTCCTTGGCTCTGACTTGCGGATGGTCGAGTGCCTCCAGCGGGCAGCGCGGATTGCCGAATGGGATGGCGGAATTGACCAGAGCGGACAGGGGCTTGCCTGCCACCGTATCGGTGATTGGGCGGGAGGCGGGCGCATTGCCTGCATTGCCTTTGCCAGAGCCGGCGAGGGCGGGCTGAAGGTCGCGCGACTGGTCGCAGCGGTCGATATTGGCCGGATCGTCAATATGGATTTGGCGCGCCAGCAGATAGAGGGCGGCTTGGTCTTCGGATTGGCTCAGGCGCTTGGCGGAGCAACCCGTTATGATGGCGGACTTCCCGAAACGCAGACATTGGGCCAGCTCAACCTTCCCCGGCTGAAGGATTGTCCGGAGATTGAGGTGGAGTTCATCACCAGCAACAAGCAGCCGTTTGATCCCGGTGAATTGGGCGCAGTGGTTGCGCCGCCCGCGATTGCCAATGCGCTCCATTCAGCCACAGGGTTGCGCCTGCGCAGACTGCCCCTACTTTCTGGGGGCTTATGACCTGGACTGAACAATCCCTTCCCGCCGACCATCCAAGCGTTCGATCCGGCAAGATCGGCGTTTTGGTTGTTAATCTCGGCACCCCCGAAGCTGCTGAACCGGGAGCAGTAAAGCGCTATCTGGCCGAATTTCTTTCCGACAAACGCGTGATCGAAATCCCGCAGATTGTGTGGCAGCCGATCCTGCGCGGGATCATCCTCAACACGCGCCCGAAAAAAAGCGCCAAAGCCTATGCGAAGGTATGGACCGAGGATGGATCGCCGCTCGCTTTCATCACCAAAGCGCAGGCAAACGGATTGCAAGACCGATTGGGCGATGGGGTCATCGTCCGATACGCCATGCGTTACGGCAATCCGTCGATCCCCGATCAAATCACTGCGCTGCATGAAGCGGGCGCAGAGCGCATTTTGCTCGCGCCGCTTTACCCGCAATATTGCGCGGCAACGACTGCCACCGTCGTCGACAAGGCGGCGGAAACGCTGGCGAAGCAACGCTGGCAGGCGAGCTTGCGCACATTGCCGCCCTATCACGATGACCCAGCCTATATTGAAGCCTTGGCTGTCGATACGAAACGCCAGCTTTCCGCGCTCAGCTTTGTGCCCGAAGTGTTGCTGTTGAGTTTCCACGGAATGCCCCAGCGCACGCTCGATCTGGGCGATCCCTATCACTGCCATTGCCGTAAGACCGCGCGGCTTTTGAGCGCGGCTTTGCATAGCGATCCGCAGTTTGCAGATCTGAGGATCGAAACCAGTTTCCAATCCCGCTTTGGCCCGGCTGAATGGCTTAAACCTGCCACAGACGACACGCTGGAGGCAGAAGGCGCGAAAGGCACGAAAAGACTCGCGATTGCAGCGCCCGGATTTTCCGCCGATTGCGTCGAGACTTTGGAAGAGCTGGCGATCGAAGGCAAAAATCAGTTCACAGAAGCGGGTGGTGAGGAGTTTGCCGTATTGTCCTGCCTCAACACGTCGGACGCTGGCATGGCGATGCTGGAGACCATCATCCGGCGCGAGCTTGGCGGTTGGCTCTAAACCGGTCCGGATTTAGGGTTCCCTTTTGCAACCTATCTAACTATGTTGAGTCGCTCTAATCAGGAGTTTCTCGTATGGCCACTCTCGCCGAGCCGCAGCAATCCCAGCCCACATTCGCGCATTGGAGCGAAGGTCTGCCCAGCGATGATGCACTGGCGCATATTCCGGGCGAACGCGGCCTGCCGTTTGTTGGCAATACGTTCAAGCAATTGGCCGACCCGCATGGTTTCACGCAAAGAATGGTCGCAAAATACGGCAAGGTTTACAAAACCCATGCCTTTGGTGGCTGGAATGTTGGGCTGATCGGGGCAGATGCGAACGAGCTGGTTCTGTTCAATAAGGAAAAGATCTTCTCCAGCGAGCAGGGTTGGGGTCCAGTGCTCGACAACCTGTTCCCGCGCGGTTTGATGCTGATGGATTTTGACCATCACCGGATTGACCGGCGCGCGCTTTCCATCGCGTTTAAACCCGGACCGATGCGGCATTATTCCGGCGCGCTCAACGCTGGCATTGCCAAGGAAGTGGCAGGATGGACCGGCAAGATGGCGTTCCAGCCTGCGATCAAGCAATTGACGCTTGATTTGGCCGCGGACAGTTTTCTGGGCATTCCGTGGGGACCAGAGGCTGACAAGATAAACACCGCCTTTGTTGATATGGTCCAAGCTTCTGTCGCGCCAGTGCGCAAGCCCTTGCCCTTTACCAAGATGAAGCGCGGGGTCGACGGTCGCGCTTTTATGGTCGATTTTCTGGCCAGAGAAACTGTGAAGCGCCGCGAGACGGGCGGCGGGCAGGATATGTTCAGCCAGTTCGCCAATGCCACGCGCGAAGATGGCTCATTGCTGCCGGTTGACGAGGTTGTCGACCATATGAGCTTCTTGATGATGGCCGCCCATGACACGATCACATCATCGGCCACCAGCTTCCTCTATCGCCTTGCTAAACATCGCGATTGGCAGGAAAAACTGCGTGCAGAAATCATCGCTGTGACCGGCGGACCCGATGCCAATGGCGAGCCGCGCCCGCTGGATTACGATGATATGGGCAAGCTTGAGACATTGGAGCTGGCGTTTAAGGAAAGCCTGCGTCTTATGCCGCCGGTTCCCTCCATGCCGCGCCGCGCGATCAAAGACTTTGAATTTGGCGGCTACCATATTCCGGCGGGTCAATTGTGCGGGATCAACATCCATTGGACGCATCATTCGGACGAATATTGGGACGACCCGATGGGTTTTGATCCGATGCGCTTCACGCCCGATAAGGTGAAGGCGCGGCACAAATACGCCTGGGTGCCGTTTGGCGGCGGCGCGCACATGTGTTTGGGGCTGCACTTTGCCTATATGCAGATCAAAGTG
>CALLIO010000007.1 GCA_938009055.1 uncultured Altererythrobacter sp. | reverse complement strand
CGATTGCTTGGCGAGCAATGCGAAACGGTGATTGTGTGCGGGCGCGAGGATGCCGCCTTCACATGCATTGCCGATCAACCCGAAGCTGGTCTGGGCCCGCTCGGCGGGCTCAATGCCGCCCTGCAACGCGCGCAGGCGCTTGGATTTGATGGTGTGCTGAGCGCGCCCTGCGATGTGCCAGATCTGCCGTCCAATCTGGCTGGTTTGCTGCTCGGCGAAGGCGCTGCCTATGTAGAGGACCAGCCGGTTGTGGGCTTGTGGCCAAGCGGTTGCGGCGCAGCATTGGAAGCCTATATCGCCAGCGAAAAACGCTCGCTCTATGGTTTTGCAGAGGCCATCAAAGCCAGCCCAATCGCGCTCGACAGGCCGCTGACCAATATCAACCGGCCTGAGGACTTACCGAGATAGAGGCTACGCCGCCCGCGCCCTAAATCTTCAGCATTTGCTTTCCGCGGTTCTTGCCAGAGAAGAGGCGCTGCAACGTATCAGGCGCATTCTCGAAACCTTCCTGAATGTCCTCTTGATATTTCAGGCTGCCGTCCTTCACAAACCCTTCCAGCCGCTTGCGCAGCGCAGGAAACTCATTGGCCCAATCAAGCACGATAAAGCCGGCCATCGTGCCGCGGCGGAAAACCAGGTTGAAATAGTTTTCCGGCCCCGCTGGCAGATTGCCAGTTTCATAACGGCTGATCCCGCCGCAGATCACAACGCGCGCGCCGGTTGCAATCTGGCTGAGCATATCGTTGAGGATCGTCCCGCCGACATTGTCGTAAATGACGTCAACACCGCGCGGGCAATGTTCTTTGATCTGCTCTTTGACGTTGCCCGCCTTGTAGTCGATCGCAGCGTCATAGCCTGCTTCTTCAACCAGCCATTGGCACTTTTCCGGCCCGCCGGCGATGCCCACGGCGCGGCATCCAGCAATCTTGGCAAGCTGCCCAACGATTGATCCTGTCGCGCCCGCTGCGCCCGAGACCAGCACGGTGTCGCCTGCCACAGGTTTGCCGACTTTGAACAGACCGCAATAGGCTGTGAGGCCCGTTGTGCCGAGGACCGACATTACGGCCGTGGGCGACAATTCGGTTTGAACCTTGCTCAGCCCTTCGCCGTCATGGATCAGATATTCCGTCCAGCCGGTTGTGCCAAAAACCAAATCACCAACAGCGAATTTGGGATTGTGACTGGCAACCACTTCGCAAATTCCGCTGCCGCGCATCACATCGCCAATATTCATCGGCGCAACATAATCAGCGATATTTTCCATCCAGCCTTTTTGCGCCGGATCAAAGCCGAGAAACTGCGTCTTTAACAGCATCTCCCCCTCGCCAGGATCGCCCAGCTCGGTCTCGACCAGCTTGAAATCATCCTCGGCAATGCCGCGTCCGCGCGGGTGTCCGTTTAAGAGCCATTGTCTGGTCGTAGTCATCGAAAAGCGCTCCTTTAAAAGCAATCTTGCCCTGCCTAATGCGCATGCAGACTTTTTCGCACCACGGACAAAAGTGTCAGTCGAGGCTTTTGCGCGTTCTGGTATCTTGCTGCGCAATCAGAAATGGAGCTGCAAGCTATGGGCGTTCAATCACACAAGACGTTTTGCCGGTTTTGTCATGCCAATTGCGCGATGATTGCCGATGTTGAGGATGGCAAGGTGGTCGCAGTGCGCGGCGATCCAGACGATCCGGAATACGGCGGCTACACTTGCAAGAAGGGTCGCGAGCTGCCGGATTCGCACAATAGCGAAGATCGGCTGCACCACTCGCTCATCCGCGATGCCAATGGCGATATGCAAGAAACCGCAATGCCCGCTGCGCTCGAGCATGTCGGCGGCGAATTGAAGCGCATCATCGACAAATACGGGCCTGACAGCGTGGCTGTGTTCATGGGTTCAGGCGGCTATCAAAACTCATCCGCGATGATGGCCTCGATGAGCTTTGCCCAAGGCTTGGGAACCAAGCATTTCTTCACCTCGGTAACGCTCGATCAGCCCGCCAAGGTTTTCACAACGGAACGCTATGGCAAATGGGAAGGCGGCTCGAACACGTTCTCAGAAGCGGATGTGGCACTGTTTATCGGCAACAATCCGATTGTCTCGCATTACTCACCACCGGGCGGCGTACCGCCGTTTTCGCCTTCAAAACGCATCCGTGAGCGGCAGAAAGAGGGCTTGAAGCTGATCGTCGCTGATCCGCGCTTGGCTGAAGTTGGCCAGCTGGCTGACATTTATTTGCCAGTAAAGCCGGGCGAGGATCCCGCACTGCTTGCTGGCATGCTCAATGTCATCATCGAAGAAGAGCTATACGATCGCAATTTCGTCTCAGCCCATGTGGACGGGTTCGAGCACTTGGCCGAAGCGGTGAAATCCTTCACGCCTGACGTTGCGGCAGAGCGGGCCGGGGTTGAGAAAGACCAACTCGTTGCCGCTGCGCGCATGTTCGGCAATGGCAACAAGGGCTGCGCAGTTACCGGCACTGGCCCTGAAATGGCAGGCAATGGCACGTTGACTGAATATCTGGTCACCTGCCTCAACACGATTTGCGCGCGTTTCCGCCAAGAAGGTGAAAAGGTCGCAATCCCAGGTATCTTTACGATCAAAGCTGGCCAGCCACGCGGTCAAGTTGCCCCACCCGCCCCGATGTTCGGGCGCGACGGCGATGCGAAATCGCGCTTCCGCGGGCTTGGTCAATTGCTGTTCGAAATGCCGTGCAATGTGATGGCGGATGAGATTCTGACGCCCGGTGAAGGGCAAATCCGCGCGCTGATTTCCGTCGGCGGCAATCCCGAAGTCGGCTTCCCCAACCAGCTCAAAATGCGCCGTGCGCTTGAGGATCTGGAGATGTTCGTCCAGATCGATCCGTGGATGAGCGCCAGCGCGCGCCGCGCTGACGTAGTGCTTGCCCCCAAGCAGTGTTTAGAACGCGAAGACATCACCAATCTATCGGAATGGTGGCATGAAACGCCATATGCCCGCTACACTGAAGCTGTGGCCGAAGCGCCCGGCGATGTGATCGATGAGTATGAGATGTTCTGGCATCTGGCCAAATATCTCGGCACCGAAATGGTGCTGCCCGGCGGCGCGGTGCCCATGGGCGATGGCCCGCCGCCCAAGGAAGAATTCCTCAATCTGATGACGGCAGGAAGCCTCAAAACGCCCAGTGAAGTGCGCGAGGATGCGCGCAAATCTGGCGGGGCAGCGCAAGTCTATGACGATTTGCATCCCGAAGTTGTCGCCAGCGACCCTGAAGAGACCTATCGCTTCAACCTCAACGCAGGCGATATGCCCGCGCATCTGGAGAAATATTCTGCCGATGCAGCGCGCGCAGCCGGATTTGATTTCCGCCTGATTTCGCGCCGGTCAAAAGGGCGCTTCAATTCGATTGGTCAGCCGCTCAAAAATCTTGGGCTCAAAGTCACCACCAATCCAGCCTACATCCATCCCGATGATATGGAGAGCCAAGGCATCAAGGATGGCGATGTGATCGAGATTTCCTCGGCCCATTCCTCGATCCACGGCGTTGCCAAGGGCAGCAACCGTGTGCGGCGCGGGCTGATCTCGATGGCGCATGCATTTGGCGATGCGGATGCGGGCAAGCACAATGTGCGCGAAATGGGTGGTTCAACCAACCGGCTAACCAGCGACGAGGTGGATTACGATCCGATCACTGGCCAAGCGTTGCAAAGCGCCATCCCTGTGAAGATCGCAGCCGCTTAACTTTACTTACACAAAACAAGGAATTTCCATGCCTCAAAACCGTCGCTTCCTCCTCCAACGCCGCCCTGATGGCGAGCCTGTTCCGGAAGATTTCGAGCTTGTGACACAGCCAACACCCGAGCTTGCCGATGGCGAGTTTCTGGTGCGCAATCACTATGCCTCGCTCGATCCGGCGATGCGCGGCTGGATGGATGCTGGCGGAAACTACATGCCGCCAGTGCCATTGGGCGATCCCATGCGCGCCAGCACGATTGGTGTGGTTGAGGAAAGCAAGGCTGATGGTTTTGAGCCGGGCCAATGGGTGATGGGCCTCAACGCGCTGGAAGATTATTCGGTCAATATGGTCGGCGGCTTTACGCAAGCGATTGATCCAAGCCTTGTCCCTGAAATCACCAATTTCCTCTCAATCTTTGGCGCAGTCGGCATGACAGCCTATTTCGGGTTTCTGGAGGTTTGTGAGCCGAAGGAAGGCGAAACAGTGCTGGTATCCGGCGCTGCGGGTGCAGTCGGATCGCTGGTTGGGCAGTTGGCCAAGATTCACGGATGCCGCGCAGTGGGTATTGCTGGCGGGCCGGAAAAATGCGCGCGCCTGACGGAGAAATACGGGTTTGATGCAGCGATTGATTACAAGGGGAAGGATGAAGCAGCGCTGACCGAAGCGATTGCGGAAGCTTGCCCCAAGGGCGTCGATGTGATCTTCGAAAATGTCGGCGGTGCGATCCTCGATGCAGGGCTGATGAACTTAAACCTATATGCCCGCGTCGGGCTGTGCGGCCTCATCAGCGAATATAATACGGAACCTGTGGGTGCGCGAAACTTGTGGCGGCTGATCGTCAATCGCGCGCAAATCCGCGGGCTTTTGGTCGCTGACTATGTTGAGCGCTTCCCCGAAGGCGCAGCGAAAATGGGCGA
>CALLIO010000006.1 GCA_938009055.1 uncultured Altererythrobacter sp. | reverse complement strand
TGCGCCCAGCGGTTCCAAGAGCCAGCGCAGCGCCAGATATTCGCCATAGGGTACAAGATGCGCCTTTGCATAACGTTCGCCCAGATTGCCCTCACCATCAATCGTGGTGACAGCATTGTATGCGCCGACTGCCGTTTCGCGCCCATTCTTGGTGCCAATTTTCAGATCAGTAACGCCGAGCATCAAAAGCGCGTTTGAGCCAATCGTCGCGCCAATCCGCTGGCGAGCGAATTCGGGATCAGCGGCAATCGTTGTGCTGTTGTAATAGCGCTGCGGATAGCCATCGCGCAGATAATCTGGGACTGCAGCCTCAGGCCAGAAGACCAAGCGTTCGGGGTCGCTTTCGTCAAAAGTGTGCTCATAAAGCCGCGCGAAATGCTCTTCATATTTGTCGGCAGAATCGCGCTCTTCCTGCGGGATCATCGGTTGGACGAGGGTGTAGCGGGTTCCGTCGAGCAATGGCCCGAAGGCGATCACGAAATCCAGAACCATCACGAATGTCATGAGCCCCACCAACAGCGCGCCAAACACCCATTTGCGGTTGCAGATCACGAACAAAAAGCCCGCAGCAATCAGCACTGCCAAGCCCGACAGCGCATAGGTTCCTAGCCACGGCAACAAGCCCGCAAACCCTTGAGTATTCCAATCACCAAGGAGCGAAAGCCCCAGCGGCGGCCATGGATAGCCGGTAAATACCCAGCTCCTCAGCCATTCGGTGATGATCCAAAAGCCGGCGAACATCGCTCCATAGGCAAGCGGCCTTGCCCCGCGCGCCAGACTATGCGTCCCGAAAGCGGCCAGCGCGGGATAGACCGCCAAGTAGAGGCACAAGAGCGGCACGGCGAGCCAGCCCAATTGCGGCGGCATTTCGCTTTGAAAAGTGAAGGCTGTGGCGATCCAATTGTTCGCCAGCGTGAGATGCGCCCATCCGAAGAAATAGCCGATCCATGCAGCATCCCGGCGGCGGTTTGCAGCGCGGAGCAGTGCAATCAATCCGGCTAGCGCAAGAAGAGTAAGCGGCCACAGTCCAAGCGGCGGGAAACCCGTTGCCGCCATTGCACCCAGCCCCAGCGCCGACCAGCGCGGATGCTTCAGGAAAAATGCTTGGCCCTGTTGCAAGACTTGGTTGAAGCGTTCCATCCGCGTTCTCAACCTTTCGTCAAATGGCCCAACGGCACCTACTCGGCTGCTTCTGCCTCGCCATCATTACCATCGGTTGAGATCGCAGGAGGCAAAACGCCAGCGTCAATGCCATCGTCTGCGGCTGGTTTCTTGCGCGGAGCACGCGGCTTGCGCGGCTTGCTTTCAGAACGCGAGCGGCGCGGCTTAGGAGCCTCTTCGCCATCTGTGTCAGCGGTCTCGACCGCCTCGCCTTCATTGCCCGCTTCGCCTTCTTGTGCAGCAGCATTGCGATCATCACCGCGCGTGTCACGGCGCCCTCGATCACCACCACGATCCCCGCCGCGATTGTTGCGACCACGGCGATTGCCGCGCTCTTCGCCATCATCCTCGATCGGGTCTTCGCCATTGGCTTCGCGTTCGGCATTGCGTTTCGCGCGCGCTTCATCCTGACGCGCTTTATTGTCAGCGATCACACGGAAATAATGGTCGGCAAATTGCAGGTAATATTCGGCCTGCACGCGGTCGCCATTATGCTGAGCGTCTTGCGCCAGCTTCTTATATTTGTCGAGCAGCTGCGGCGCATTACCGCGTGAACGGCTGTCGATCCGGTTAAGCTGGTTTTGGCCACCCTGATTGCGATTCCCGCGACCGCGGCGGCGATTATTGTTACGATTGTTATTCAAAGGAGAGTTCTTCCTCATCCGTTCTGTGCGCATCTGTCGCTCACAAACGCGCATCTTGATCCGCAGGAATTCAGCAATCCTCTTGATTGCGTGACTAGCGAAGTTGCGGAGCTTGATCCTGCGATTTGGCCTAAGGCCCGATCAGAGGACTGTCATGGAAACTAGCTGCACCTTGCCCATTTGCCAAGAGCGCATTTCATTTTCCTCTGGTCAGCACCAAACAGCGGTCGCGTCTACCCAAATCTTGGTGCAATTCGGCAACAAATCCATGTGTTTGCGCCATATCTCGGACTATCTCGGCTTGTCTATGCCCTATCTCAAGCACGGCAATGCCGCCTTCTTTCAACAAATTTCCTAAGCTTGGAATGATTGTTCGGTAGTCTTCCATGCCATCTGCCCCGGCGAAAAGCGCTTCGCACGGCTCGAAATCGCGCACATCGGGGGCGAGATCGGCATCGCTTTCAACATAGGGTGGATTGCACAGGATGAGGTCAAACGGGCCGAGGTCTTTGCTCCACTTTGCCTCGTTCCAGTCCCGCTGGATGATCTGAGCACGATCCGAAAGCTCCAATTTTTCCGCATTGTTTTGAGCGGTTTGGAGCGCATCGGGCGAGGCATCGATCCCGATCCCGCTCGCCTTGGGACGCTCAGCCAAAAGTGTGAGCAAAAGCGCGCCTGATCCCGTCCCCATATCGAGGACGCGTTTGGGATCGGGGCTGGCAGCCATCGCTGCTTCGATCACCACTTCGCTATCATCGCGCGGGATCAGAACACCGGGCCTGACATCAAAACGGCGTCCGTAGAATTCAGCCCATCCCACGACATAAGCAACCGGCTCATACGCGGCGCGGCGATTGATAAGCGACTGAAACTTAGCGGGTTCTTCGTCTTCCATATGCCGCAAGAGCAAATCCGAACGCTCGACGCCCAAGGTATGCGCCATCAGCAATTCTGCGTCCAAGCGCGCAGTATCCGATGTCTCAGAAAGCTGTTCAGCTGCCGCGCGCAAAGCGTCTGCTACGCTCATTCCGACAAAGCAGCCAGCCGCTTGGCCTCATCCTCTGCGGTGAGCGCATCGACCAATTCTGCAAGACCCGTTCCGGCGATAATCTCATCAAGCTTATGCAGCGTCAGCCCAATGCGGTGATCGGTCACGCGACCTTGCGGGAAATTGTAAGTGCGGATGCGTTCGCTGCGGTCACCCGAACCGACCATCGCCTTACGCGCTTCTGCCTCTGCGCCCTGCGCTTCATCGCGCATCTTTTCGTAGAGGCGCACGCGCAGGACTTGCATCGCTTTCGCGCGGTTTTTGATCTGGCTGCGCTCGTCCTGCTGCATCACGACAAGGCCGCTGGGCAAGTGCGTGATCCGCACTGCCGAATCGGTGGTGTTGACGTGCTGACCGCCTGCGCCTGATGCGCGATAGGTGTCGATCTTGAGGTCATTGTCATTGATCTGGACATCGACTTCATCGGGTTCTGGCAGCACGGCGACAGTCGCCGCCGAGGTGTGAATGCGCCCGCCGCTTTCGGTGACCGGCACACGCTGGACACGGTGGACGCCGCTTTCAAACTTGAGCTTGGCGAAGACCCCCTTGCCCTTCACATTGGCGACGATTTCTTTGAACCCGCCGACCTCGCTGGCGTTCATCGAAACCGGCTCGACCGACCAGCCCTGCTCAGAGGCAAAGCGTTCATACATACGGTAAAGATCGCCCGCGAAAAGACCCGCTTCATCGCCGCCTGTGCCCGCGCGAATCTCGAGCATGGCAGGCCGCGCGTCAGCTGCATCCTTGGGAAGCATCGCGATGGCGAGTGCGCGCTCTTTTTCAGGCAGCGAAGATTTGATTTCGGCAAGCTCTTCTTGCGCCATCCCCTTCATTTCAGGGTCGTCGAGCATCTCTTCCAGCCCGGCGATTTCCTCATGCGCTGCCTTCACTTCTGCGGCGACTTTGGCGACGGGTTCGAGTTCAGCATAGTCGCGGGAAGCTTGCACAAATGCCTCGCCCTCGAGCGTGCCCGAGGCCATGCGCGCTTCCAATTCGGCAAAGCGCTGCGCGATTTGTTCAAGGCGTTCGGGAGGGATGGTCATTGGAAACGCGCGAATTCATCGTCGGACAAGAAAGCTGGGGTCCCAAAGACAATCTCTTGAATCCGCTTCAAGCGGTCGCGGTCAAACTCATTGTCGATTTGACGAAAGAATCGATCAATTGGCCCCGACTTAAAGTCGGACATCGAAACGGTAATCGCTGGCTTCTGATCGAGCGCCTTTCTGTATCGCTTTTTTGGACTTCCGATAACGAAGGCTTCAGCTTTCACCGAGTTCCTTCGTAAGATAGTGGTCAAGGAAGTAGCCGCGCCTTCGAAGGCAATATGTTCGGCAACCACGGCGACTTCTAGCTGGGTCTCTTCCCGCTCTCCAACCAACATTGCCAGCCGTTCAATACCCGCCGCCCAGCCGACCGCTGGTGTCGCAGGACCGCCCAAGCTTTCCATCAGCCCGTCATAGCGCCCGCCGCCCAAAATCGTGGATTGCGCGCCCAAGGCATCCGCCGCAGCAGAGCCTTCATCGGGAATAAATTCAAACGCCGTGTGCCGGTAATAATCGAGGCCCCGCACCAGATTTTC
>CALLIO010000005.1 GCA_938009055.1 uncultured Altererythrobacter sp. | reverse complement strand
TACAGCGATCAGCAAAGCGCCCTTGGCATGGGCCGCCTCTGCCACTTCGGCGATGTTCGAAACGCGGCCCAGAATATCGGGATATTGCACCACCACGCAAGAAGTGTTCTCGTCAATCCGGCCAATCAATCCGCTGGTGTCCGGCACAGGCTGGACCGAGGGGAGAGCAGTTGCGATCTCGTCACCAGTGAACTGCGCCATCGTCTTGACGACCTCGGCATAGTGCGGGTGGAGCGCGCCGGAGAGCACAACTCTGCTCTTCTTGCCGCGCGCGATCCGGCTGGCCATTGCGACCGCTTCCCAGCATGCGGTTGAGCCATCATACATGCTCGCATTGGCCACTGCGCAGCCATAGAGCTTGGCCACTTGCGTCTGGAATTCGAACAGCATTTGCAGCGTGCCCTGCGCAATTTCGGGCTGATAGGGGGTATAGGCGGTGAGAAATTCGCCGCGCTGGATGATCGTGTCCACGCTGGCTGGAACATGATGGCGATAGGCCCCCGCCCCCAAGAAGAAAGGCGCGTCTGCCGCAGCCAAATTCTTCTTCGATCGCTTGCGCATATGCGCCTCAACCGCCATCTCGCTCATATGCATTGGCAAATCGCGGATCGGGCCATCCAGCCGCGCTTCCTCAGGCACATCGACGAAAAAATCATCAATCGAGGACGCGCCAACGCGCTCAAGCATGTCGCCGCGATCAGTATCAGTTAGGGGGAGATAACGCATAGATTGGCTCGCCTAGGAGAGAGGGGGTTAGGTTGAAATCAAAGACCGTCGATAAAGGCCTTGTAAGCCTTGCCGTCCATCAAGCCTTCCAGCTCGGCTGTGTCGCCAATGGTCATGCGGAAGAACCAGCCGTCTTCTTCGGGTGAGGAATTGACGAGCGCCGGCTCATCTTCCAGCGCACCATTGGCTTCGGTCACTTCGCCTGTGATCGGGGCATAGACATCGGATGCTGCCTTCACACTTTCGACAACGGCAGCATCGCCGCCCTTATCCAGCGGCGCGCCCACATCGGGCAATTCGACAAAGACGATGTCGCCCAATTGCTCTTGCGCATAATCGGTGATGCCAACCGTGGCGCTTTCGCCTTCGACATCAATCCATTCGTGCTCATCGGTGAAGTAACGCGGCATGTATTCTAGCTCCCTCGGAAATATTTGTGTTGGACAAAGGGCATGGGTGAAACGGTTGCGGCAAGGCGCTTCTTGCGCACGGCAATCTCGAGCGCAGTGCCTTTGGCGGCATGCTGTGTATCAACGTAAGCCATGGCTATCGGCTGCTCGAGCGTGGGCGAGAAACCGCCGGAGGTGACCACGCCGACTTGATCCTCGCCAGCATACACTTCAGCCCCTTCGCGAGCCGGCATGCGCCCGTCGACCAACAAGCCAATCCGGCGCTGCTTGGGCCCATCGTCAAAAGCCTGCATGACCGGTTCCTGACCCATCCATCCGCCAGTTTCGTTGTCGATTTCGGGAATGGCGCGGCGCGATTTGGACAAAGCAAATTTCAGGCCCGCTGAAACCGGATCAGTCTTAGGCGTTAAGTCATGGCCATAGAGCGGCAAGCCCGCCTCCAAACGCAAACTGTCACGCGCGCCCAATCCAATGGGCCGCACGCGCTCATTAGCGATAAGCGCATTGGCCAGAGTTTCGACATGCTCGCCCGGTACGGCAATCTCAAACCCGTCTTCGCCCGTATAGCCAGAGCGGCTGATCCACAGCGGAATGCCGTCCCAATCGAAAAATGCGGAGGTCATAAAGACCAGATCGCACGCCGCCGGAACCAGCGTTGCCAGCACGTCAGCCGCCTGCGGCCCTTGCAATGCAAGGAGGGCGTTTTCATCGAAATGGGTGAGCGTGATTTCGTCAGGCAAATGCTCGCGCAGATGGGCGATATCATCCCATTTCACTGCGCCGTTTACCACCAGTGCAATCGAGCGTCCTGTATTGGTGATGATTAGGTCATCGAGCACGCCGCCAGCCTCGTTCAGCAGCAGCGAGTAACGCATACGCCCTTCGGAAAGCTCGGAAATATCGCCGGGAACCAAGGCTTCCAAAGCATCAGCCGCTTGGCGCACCCCATCCGCATTGGGACCAGCAGGGCCGACCAATCCAAGCTGACCCATATGGCTGACATCGAACAGGCCCGCCGATGAACGCGTCCAAAGATGTTCTGCCGTGATACCCTCGTACTGGATCGGCATTTCATAGCCGGCAAACGGCACCATGCGCGCAGCCTGCGCACGATGCCATGCATCAAGCGGTAATTGCGCCAAGGTTTCTGTATCGCTCAAATCAGCATTCCCAGACAGTCGCCGCGCCCAATTGCATGAGCGCGATCCATAACTGCCCCCTCTGTCGGGAAACCTGAGAGCTTAGCGGCGCACCTTAAAAAGCTGCGGAGCCTTCCCCTTCGGTGGCGGCGGGTTTGACACCGCTGCGCTTTCCAGAGTGTCGGTCACATAAGCGGTCCGGATGCCTGAGAGTTTCCGGGGCGGTTGCTCCTTCGGCGCTGACCCAAAAACCGGCCAGCTCTCCCGCTAGTGTGTCCGCAGAATCACTTCTGCAGCGACCTGTTTGTCCTGCGCGAAAGTCTGGCCAAGAGTCAATCGAGATTAGGGCGTAACCAGCGTTCCGCCGTGGATAGATCGACCCCGCGCCGCTTCGCATATTCTTCCAGCTGATCGCGGCCAATACGCGCAACGCCGAAATATTCGCTTTCCGGATGGCCGAAATAGAAGCCCGAAACCGCAGCGGTGGGATACATCGCAAAGCTCTCGGTCAGCGTCAGTCCGACGTTTTTCTCTGCCTCCAGCAGCTCGAACAAGATCGGCTTGAGCGAGTGATCAGGGCATGCCGGATAGCCGGGTGCTGGGCGAATACCGCGATATTCTTCTTTGACAAGCGCTTGGTTGGTGAGCTGCTCGCCCGGTGCATAGCCCCACAAATCGGTGCGCGTATGCTGGTGAAGTCTTTCGGCAAAAGCTTCGGCAAACCGGTCGGCCAGAGCCTTCAAGAGAATGTCGGAATAATCATCCTTGTCCGCTTGGAAACGCTCAGAATGCGGCTCGATCCCGTGGATGCCCACTGCAAATCCGCCGATCCAATCGCCTGCTGGATCGATGAAATCGGCAAGGCACATATTCGCGCGATCACGCGACTTCTTCACTTGTTGACGCAGGAAGGGCAGCGTCACATGCTCTTCGCGGTTGACGCGGTGGATGGTCACATCATCGCCGTCTCTGGCGCAAGGCCAAAAGCCGGCAACTCCGCGCGCGGTCAGCCATTTTTCTGCGATAATCTTATTGAGCATTGCATCAGCATCAGCCTTCAGACTGCGGGCGCTTTCGCCGACCACATCATCGTCAAGGATTGCCGGATAGTTCCCATGCAATTCCCAAGCGCGGAAGAAAGGCGTCCAGTCGATATAGTCGCGCAAATCCTCCAGCGACCAATCATCGAATGTGTGGACGCCTGGCTGCAAGGGCGGAGCGGGCTTATCGCTCAGATAAGCATCGTAAAAATTGGCCCGCGCCTCTTCAAGTGTGAGCAGTTGCTTGCCCGCCTTACCCGCGCGCGTCTCGCGCGTGTGCTCATATTCACCCGCAGTATTGGTCACGAACTCGTCACGCAGCGTGTCGGACAAAAGTTTGGAGGCAACGCCCACAGCGCGACTGGCATCAAGCACATGGATCACCGGGCCTTCATAAGCTGGATCGATTTTGAGCGCAGTGTGAACCTTGGAGGTCGTAGCCCCGCCGATCAGCAAAGGCATGTCCATTTCCGCCCGCGCCATCTCTTCGGCTACGGTGACCATCTCGTCCAATGAGGGTGTGATGAGACCCGAAAGACCGATCATATCAGCCTTATTGTCATTGGCGGATTTGAGAATGTCCTGCCACGGCACCATCACGCCCATGTCGATCACTTCATAACCATTGCACTGCAAAACCACGCCGACGATATTCTTGCCGATATCGTGCACATCGCCCTTTACCGTGGCCATGATGATCGTGCCCTTGGCCTTGGCATCCTCGCCGCCCAGCAGCGCCTTTTCTTCTTCGATAAAGGGGATGAGATGGGCCACAGCCTTCTTCATTACGCGGGCTGATTTCACCACTTGCGGTAGGAACATCTTGCCCGATCCGAACAGATCACCGACGACATTCATGCCGTCCATCAGCGGACCTTCGATCACTTCGATTGGGCGTCCGCCAGCCTCTTTCGTGGCGGCGCGCATTTCTTCCGTGTCATCGACAATATGCGCGTCGATACCCTTCACCAAAGCATGCTCCAGCCGTTTGCGAACTTCCCAGCCGCGCCATTCAGCGGCCTGCTTGTCGTCCTCTTTCGATTTGCCCTTGAAGCTCTCGGCCAAATTGATGAGGCGCTCGGTCGCGCTTTCGCCATCCTCGCTATCGCCCGCACGCGGACGCATCAGGATCACATCTTCGCAGGCATCGCGCAGGACGGGGTCGATTGTGTCATAGACATCAAGCTGACCGGCATTGACGATGGCCATATCAAGACCCGCGGGGATCGCATGGTAGAGGAAAACAGAGTGCATCGCGCGGCGCACAGTCTCGTTCCCGCGGAAAGAGAATGACAGGTTAGAAAGCCCGCCCGATGTCTTGGCATAGGGGCAAGCGGCTTTGATCTCTGCAACCGCTTCGAGAAAGTCCAGCCCGTAGCGGTCATGTTCTGCAATGCCTGTTGCAACCGCAAAAATATTCGGATCAAAAATGATATCTTCTGCTGGAAAACCAATTCCGGTCAGCAAGTCATAGGCGCGTTTGCAAATCTCGACCTTGCGCGCTTTGGTGTCGGCTTGGCCCGTTTCGTCAAACGCCATCACCACAATTGCCGCGCCATAGGCCATGCATTTGCGCGCTTGCTCGAGGAATTGCTCCTCGCCCTCTTTCATCGAGATGGAGTTGACGATGGGCTTTCCCGAAACGCATTTCAGCCCTGCCTCGATCACGCTCCATTTCGAGCTATCGACCATCACCGGCACGCGCGCGATATCGGGTTCAGCAGCGATCAATTTCAAGAATGTGGTCATGGCATGCTCGGCATCGAGCAGCCCCTCATCCATATTCACGTCAATGACTTGCGCACCGTTTTCCACCTGTTGGCGGGCGACTTCGACGGCGGCGGCATAGTCATCCGCCATAATCAGTTTCTTAAAGCGGGCAGAACCAGTGACATTGGTGCGCTCGCCAATATTGACGAAATTGGCAGAAGATTTCTGGTTCATGTTTAAGCCGCAATCACAAAGGGTTCGAGGCCAGCAAGCCGCATTTCCGTGGGCGCCTCGGGCACTTGGCGCGGGGCAACGCCCGCTACGGCTTCACTCATCGCGGCAATATGCGCAGGCGAGGAGCCGCAGCAACCGCCCAAAATGTTCACTTGGCCCGCATCAGCCCATTGCTTGACGAGGCCAGCGGTTGTCTCGGGCATTTCGTCATACTCACCCAATTCGTTGGGAAGGCCCGCATTGGGATAGGCGAGGATCAGCGTATCCGCGATCCCTGAAAGCAATTGCACGTGGGGGCGCAGTTGATCCGCGCCAAAACTGCAATTGAGGCCGATGGTCGCAGGGTTCGCATGGCGCACGGCGTTCCAGAACGCCTCAACCGTATGGCCTGAGAGATTGCGGCCCGACAGATCGGTCAGCGTCATCGACAGCATGACCGGAACATCGCGGCCCAATTCCTGCTCCAACTGCTTCACCGCAAAAATGCCGGCCTTGGCATTGAGCGTGTCAAAGATTGTCTCGATCAGGATGAAGTCAGCGCCGCCCTTGATGAGGGCCGCAGCCTGTTCATGATAGACAGCGGTCAGCTCGTCGAAATCAATCTCGCGATAACCGGGATCTTCCACATCGGGGCTAAGCGATAGAGTTTTGTTCGTTGGCCCAATCGCGCCTGCCACAAATCGTGGGCGCCCATCTTTTTCAGCATATTCATCGGCCAGTCTGCGTGCGAGCTGTGCCGAGGCGATGTTGATCGCGCTCACCTGACTTTCGGCGGCATAATCGGCCTGAGAAATCGAATTGGCGCTGAATGTGTTGGTGGAGATCACATCCGACCCTGCATCGAGATAGGCGCGGGTAATATCGGACAAGACATCAGGACGGGTAAGCGCGAGGATATCGTTATTGCCCTTTTGATCGGCCTTAAGGCCCAGATCACCGGCGTAGTCTTCCTCGGTTAAGCCGCGATCCTGAATCTGTGTTCCAAACGCGCCATCAAAGATCAGCACGCGCTCAGCCGCAGCCGCCTTCAAGGCTTCGCGTGGATTGGTATGGGCGCTCATGACTGGTTCCCTTTCGGACGAAGACCCAGCAGATGGCATATCGAATAGCTCAGCTCCGCCCGGTTCAATGTGTAGAAGTGAAACTGGCGCTCACCGCCTGCGTACAAGCGCCGACAAAGCTCAGCCGCGATCGTGGCAGAGACCAGCTGGCGCGCCTTGGGGTGGTCGTCGAGCCCATCAAACAGCCCCGCCATCCAATCAGGGATCGCCGTGCCACATAGGCCCGACATGCGCTGCACCGCAGAGAAGCTTAGAACCGGCATCACACCAGGCACAATTTCGCCGGTGATACCGCGCTTTGCTGCTTCGTCGCGAAAGCGGAAGAAGCAATCGGGCTGGAAGAAGAATTGCGTGATCGCGCGGGTCGCGCCTGCATCAAATTTGGCCTTCAGATTATCAAGGTCAGCCTGCGCATCGGGGCTGTCAGGGTGAACTTCGGGATAGGCGGCACAGGAAATCTCGAAATCGGCGATTTTTTTGAGGCCCGCAATCAATTCAACTGCATTGGCATAGCCGCCAGGATGCGGGCTATATGTGCCGTCTCCATCGGGCGCATCACCGCGCAGAGCCACAATATGGCGCACGCCGCTTTCCCAATAATGGCGCGCAACCTCGTCCACTTCCTCGCGCGTGGCATTCACGCAGGTGAGGTGCGCGGCCGCCGGTATGCCGGTTTCATTGTTGATCCGCACGACTTGCTCATGCGTACGTTCGCGGGTCGAGCCGCCTGCGCCATAAGTGACGGAGACAAAGCGCGGATCAAACGGCGCCAAAGTCGCGACCGAATTCCACAAAGTCTCTGCCATCTTCTCGGTCTTGGGCGGGAAGAATTCGAAGCTCACATCAATATCGCCGGGAAGCGAGGCAAACAGCGGCGCATCATGCGCAGTGCGCGCTTCGGCAGCTGTATCCAGACAATCCGTCATGCTGCCACCTTTGCTGCGACGCGCTCGCCGAGCCAGATCTTGACCACCAATTCTTCTCCTTCGAACGCGATTGCGCGATCCAATGTAAAGCCTGCGCCTTGCAGGAATTTCTCGATTTGCTTGTCGGAAAAGCCAAGCCAGGCATGGGCGTGGCGTTCGCGCAATTCCTCGCGGCTGTGGCTTTCAAAATCAATGATAGCGATCCGTCCGCCAGCGCGCGTGACCCGGCCTGCTTCGCACAAGGCCTGCTTGGGATCAGGCGCAAAGTGGAGCACTTGATGCAGCACAATTGTATCAAAATGCGCCTTGGCAAAGGGCAGATCGACAAAATCACCCTGAACCAGCTCGACACTGGCAGCGGGCAAGTTTTGAAGCTTGGCGCGCGCTACCCTGAGCATATCAAGGTTCTTATCCAGCGCGACGACGTGATCCGCATCCGGCGCAAACAGTTCGGCCATCCGCCCCGTGCCTGTGCCAACGTCCAGCATTGTGCCGATCGGCCCATTGCCCAGAGCTTCCTTCAAGCCGTCTTCGACCAGCGCTTCTGCAATATGCATGCGGCGCAATTCGTCCCACTCATCAGCATGACGAGCGAAATAGTCCTCTGCAGCCTGCCCGCGCGCTGAACGCACCGCAGTCAGCTTTTGCCGATCAGCTTCGCACAGCGCACCAAGCGCTTCGTCCTCACCCTCAGCCGAGGCCAGCGTTTCCATCAAGAGCCTGTAGGTCGCGGGCATTTGCTTGGTCGCCAATGGCGCGCGCAGGAACACCCAGCTCCCTTCGCGCCGACGCTCTGCCAAACCCGCGTCGCACAAAATGCCGACATGGCGCGAGACTCGCGGCTGGCTTTGCCCCAGCACTTGGGCAAGCTCCCCCACGGCCAATTCCATCGCGCCCAGCAAGCGCACAACGCGCAATCGGGTGGGGTCAGCCAAGGCCCTGAGGATTGATTCCGTGTCCATCTTACACAGAGGATATAAAGATATTTTTATATCTGTAAATGATGGAGGTGCGCGAGCCCGATTTTCCTCGCAATGGTGCCGCTTAGCAGACTCGAACTGCTGACCCCATCATTACGAATGATGTGCTCTACCAACTGAGCTAAAGCGGCAATAGCGGGGCGGGAGTGGCTGGCCGCCCATTTGTTGGCCACCCTTAGCAAAAAGGATGGAGGCCCGAGCCGGAATCGAACCGGCCTAGACGGATTTGCAATCCGCTGCGTAGCCACTCCGCCATCGGGCCATTCCAGCCATGTAGCTGCTGGAAGCGCGCCACTAGCGTTTCTGATGGCATATGGCAATCCAGCTTTTGCCTTCCCTAACGTCACACTGGACGGCTTGCCCGCTTTCGTTAGAGAATAGCGTCTATGAGCATTGCACAATTGATCGACCCGGTGACGGGCGCAGACGGCCACACCAATTTGGCGAGCGCTTCTGACTGGATGCAGGGACGCACATTATATGGCGGTGCATCGGCGCTCGTCGCCTTCACCCATGTCCTGCGCAAATTTCCTGATCTGCCGCCGCTTCGCGCAGCGCAGATCGGTTTTGTCGCGCCGGTTGGAGAAGACGTTGAATTGTCTGCCGAGATCGTGCGGCAGGGTAAGAACGTCACGCAAGTGCGCAGCACAATCCATTGCGACGGCAATTTGGCGTTCAACGCATTCTGGTTGTTCGGGGCCGAGCGCGAACCCAATGGCCAGAACCCTGCGAAAAAGCCGGAAAACTGGCCCGGCCCGCCCGACGACAATCCCATCGCGATGCAAGGGAAGGGGCCAAGCTTCATCCAAAAGAACTTCGAGGTGCGCTACGGTCAGTCCAGGGACGAGGATCACGGGGCGGCGATCCGGCGCTGGACGCGGCTGACCGATGACCATCAGCTCGATCCCATCAGCCAGCTAGTCTTGATGGGCGATGTGATGCCGCCGGGCGCAATGCGGATTATCCAGCGCATGGGGCCGATCAGCTCGATCAATTGGTCCTTCAACGTGCTCGAGCCGGAACCCAAGTCCCAGGGCGGTTGGTTCCTGTCTGAAAATGCCAGCCAACATGCCGACCGCGGCTACTCCTCAGAGCGGCTCCGGATGTGGGATAGCGAAGGCCGCCAAGTGCTCGACGGCATTCAATGCGTTGCGATATTTGGTTAGGGGCCTAACCTTCAGGCAACATCCTCAAACTGTGGCGCGCGCTTCTCCATTTCGGACATCACCGCTTCAACTTGATTCTTGGTCCGCATGATCGCGTGCTGTTCAATGCTCTCTTCCAGAAGGATCGCATCGGTCTCGCGCTCGACCATTCCAGCATGCAGACGCTTGGCAGCACGGATTGCATGAGGGTTCTTGTTTGCGATCAGATTGGCGATCTCGGTCGCGCGTTCGTGCGGATTGTCATCAACATAGGTCGCAAGGCCCAGTTCCTTGGCCTCGGCCCCTGAAAATTCACGATTGGTGTAGACGAGTTCGCGCAAAACATCATCGCGAACCAGGCCCCGCCACAGGGCATAGCCGCCCATATCGGGGACCAGGCCCCACTTCATCTCCATGATCGCCATGCGAGTGTCGGGATGCGCGATGCGAATATCTGCGCCGCTCGCAATTTGCATGCCCCCGCCAAAACAAACGCCGTGCAAGGCGGCAATAACCGGCACGCCAATCTTGCGCCATTGCATTGCGACCTGTTGTGGCCGGTTGGCATTGCCATGGGTGCGTTCAGTCAAAGCAGGTTCGTCAGGATCGGGCGTGCGTGCAAAATTGGACAAGTCCAACCCCGCGCAGAAAGCCTTGCCCTCGCCCGATAAAACCACAACCCGCACACCGTCCATTTCGTGCAGTTTGTGTCCGGCTTCGATTATGCTGTCGAACATGTCGTGATCGAGCGCGTTCATCTTCTCTGAGCGAACGAACCGCACCTGCGCCACGCCATTGTCCGCAAGCTCGATCGAAACGCGATCTTTGATAGTGATGGACATGGTCTCTCCCTTGACTGATTTGCCGAGGAAATTGGCCGATCCCGATGTCGCTGTCCAGCCTATTCAGCAGAGGAAAAGCGAAAAATGCTCGGTCCTGACGGCGCATCGAGAAAATAGCCGCCCTGTGGGTGTGTGGCAATCATTGCAGCGAGGCCAAAGGGCTCAAGCTTGGACCGAAGCCGCGCAACATGGACAGCGATCCGATTGCTTTCCGGTTCGTATTTGAGCCGCCAAACATCTTCGAGCAATTGCTGCTTGCTCACTTGGATGCCGGGCTGCTGCGCCAAACGCCAGAACAGCTCAAACTCGCGCGGGAAAAGCGCAAGCCAACGGTCATCGACCCGCCCGTCGCGGTGAAAGAGGTCGAGCGTGACATCACCGATCTCGCGAAACCGCGGGAGCAGTTCGCGGCCATCGAGCCATTCTTCTCGCAGGCTTTCATTGGCTACCGGCTCTTTTCACTGGATATCGGTGTTGCTCATACTCAAATTTTACCAATCGGATAGCAAACAGCAGCCTCAATCAGTTTACAATTAGTGTAAACTATCAATACAGCTTGAATAAAAAATTTGTCGTGGGTTTACTTTTCCTAAATACAGATCGAATTTACTTTTAATATACGCTCCGGTCGGTTTTGGGTTCCGATTTATCGCCATGCGAATACTCTTATTCTGGATTCAACGAGCAATTGCCTCGGCTTTGCCGCCCAAGGTGTCGGAGTTCTAAGGGGGGGGGCAAGCTGAAGCTTTTCTAAGACACCAGCTGCGCTTCGCCGGAAACTGGAGCAGATGCGGAGCTGAAAACGGCTTCATCAACAAGACGGCCAGCAGACACCATCAGATAGGCGCCCACGAGCAACCCCAATGAAACGCAGCTGATCGCGGAAAAGCGCTGCCACAAACCAAAGTCGCCTATTTCTGCCAACAGCGGCGAGGCGCGGCGCTTGGCAAGACCGCTATACGCTGGCTCAAACGGCTGCGCATGTTCAAGGAAAGCAGCAGGATCGAGCATCCATGCTTCGTTGAATTTGAATTCGTAGTCCGCATTTACGCCTCGGCGCGAACCAGTTTCCGCGGCTTGATCGGCATGTTCAGCAAGCTTGGATTGGCGATAGAGCTCGACCAGTTCGTTGAGACTTGCGGCGCCAAAAATGTCTTTCAGCGCGCGAATGTGCTGATTGATTCGCGCTTCAGAAATGTCCAATTCCTGCGCGATCACCTTGATAGGGACGCGGCGATCTATCCGCTCGATCACGGACTTTTGGCGCTCGGTTAGAGGGCGCGAAGCTCGCGCGGTCATGCCTTCTCCCTGTTTTTAAGCGACCTGAGCCGCCCGGCATACAATGCCCCGATCTCCCAATCGGCAATCTCTTAAGCGGCTGAGGAGTTGATCCCCAGCGAGGCCAAATAGCGCCTCACATTGCGCGCTGCCTGCCGCAGCCTTTGTTCATTCTCGACCATGGCGATGCGGACAAAGCCTTCGCCTTCTTCACCATATCCAACGCCGGGTGCGACAGCGACTTTGGCCTCGGTCAGCAATTGTTTGGAAAACTCAAGGCTGCCCATCTCTTTGAGTGCTGGCGGCAGCGGTGCCCAAGCGAACATGGATGCAGCAGGCGGCGGAATATCCCAGCCTGCGCGCGCGAAAGCTTCAACCATAACGTCGCGGCGCTTGTGATAGCGCTGGCGGTTTTCCTCAACCACATCCTGCGGGCCATTAAGCGCCGCGCATGCAGCCGCCTGGATCGGCGTAAACGCGCCATAATCGAGATAGGACTTGACCCGGCTCATCGCCGCAATCAGCTTTTGATTACCAACCGCAAACCCCATCCGCCATCCGGCCATGGAATAGGTCTTGGACATGCTGGTAAACTCAACCGCGACATCTTTCGCGCCTTCCACCTGCATGATCGAAGGGGTGGGATTGCCGTCAAAATAGAGCTCGGAATAGGCAAGATCGGACAAAATCCAGACCTTGTTTTCTTTCGCCCACGCCACCAGCCGCTCGTAAAACGCCAAATCGACGACTTCGGCAGTGGGGTTGGATGGATAGTTCACCACTAGAACACTGGGGCGCGGGACGGTGAAGTTCATCGCGCTCTCGAGCGAACGCCAATATTCCTCGTCCGGCGTCGTCGGCACAGCGCGAATGGTCGCGCCAGCAATGATAAAGCCGAAAGTATGGATCGGATAAGACGGGTTGGGCGCAAGCACCACATCGCCCGGCGCTGTGATTGCATTGGCGAGGCTGGCCAGTCCCTCTTTTGAGCCCATTGTAACAACAACTTCGCGCTCGGAATCGATATCGACCCCGAAACGGCGCGCGTAGTAATTGGCCTGCGCGCGGCGCAATCCGGGAATACCCTTGGACTGCGAATAGCCATGCGCGTCGGGCTTTTGCGCCACTTCGCACAATTTCTCGATCACATGCGCTGGTGGCGGCTGATCGGGATTGCCCATGCCCAGATCGATAATATCCTCACCCGCCTGACGCGCGGCATGACGCAGGCCATTGACTTCAGCAATGACGTAAGGCGGCAGGCGCTTCATGCGGTAGAATTCGTCGTTCATTTCTCTGTTCTGTCTTGTCGATCGGTTAGGCGAAACGCGAAGAGCCCTTTCGAACCCTTCGCATTTCACACCATCTAGGCGATTAGCAGTCGAAGAGGGAAGAGAGTTTCGCTAAAGATGTGGGAATTGCCAATTCAAAACGGGATTCGATTGTGAGCAAAGACAAAAGCGCAATGCGCGGCGAACACAATGATCCCTTTGGCGCATTTTTCGATATGCAGGGCGAAGCAATGCGCGGGCTTGCATCGCAATTCGGCTTCCCCGGGACTGGCGAGTCCGAACAAGCTGCGGCCAAACTCACGCCGCAAGAGCTAGCCGAATGGACCAAGTCCGCGACTCAATTGCAGGGCATGTGGCTTGCCTTCGTTCAGCAGAAAACGAGCGAGGCGGCGAGTAAGTCAAACCCGCTCGATCCTGCACAGTGGATGCTGATGACACAATCACTGATGAAGCAAATGCCAACTGCGCCGCTTGAAACAGCGCAGAAGGCGGCGGGCGACACAGTGGCGATCTGGCAAAGCGTGTTCGCGCAATTGATGGGCAGCGAGAAGGAACCGGCGGCAGACGCTCTACCGCGCAAGGATCGCCGCTTTTCTGATCCTGCATGGCAGCAGCACCCTGGCTTTGCCCTGCTCCACCAGACGTATTTGATGCTGGCAGAACATTTCTCCGCCGCGGTCAAGAATGTCGATGGGCTCGATAAGGAAAAAAAGCAGCAGCTAGAATTTGCGATGCAGGCTCTGCTCGACGCCATGAGCCCCGACAATTTTCTTGCGACCAATCCGGTTGTCCTCAAACGCACGGTGGAGACCAAGGGCCAAAACCTCGTCAAAGGGCTTCAGCATCTTATCAATGATCTGAAGCGCGGTCAGCTCACCCATACCGATCCTGATGCCTTCACCTTGGGCGAGAATTTGGCCGCGACCCCTGGCAAGGTGGTGCATGAAACACCGCTCTACCAATTGATCCAATATTCGCCCGCCACAGATGAAGTGCTCGAAGTGCCCTTGGTGATATTCCCGCCATGGATCAACCGTTTCTACATTCTCGATCTGACGCCCAAGAAAAGCTTCATCAAATGGGCGGTCGACCAGGGGCTGACCGTATTTGTCGTCAGCTGGAAATCGGCCGATAGCAGTATGAAGGATGTGGTCTGGGACGATTACATTCGCGGCCAGATCGAGGCGATCGACCACATTCGCGAACGGCTCAAAGTGCCCGCGGTCCACACAATCGGCTATTGCGTGGCTGGAACCACATTGGCGGCCAGTCTGGCCGTCTTAGCTCGGCGAGGCGAGGCTGATAAGGTGGCGAGCGCGACCTATTTCACCGCGCAAGTCGACTTTGAACGCTCAGGCGAACTCAAAACATTCATCGAAGATGGCAAGTTGGAACTTATCGATCAGCTGTCGGGCGATGGCTATTTGGATGGGCGGTTTCTGGCGGCGACTTTCAACGCTCTGCGCGGCAAAGATCTGATCTGGAACTATGTCGTCAACAATTACCTGATGGGCGAGGATTATCCGGCATTCGATCTGCTCCACTGGAATGGCGATGTCACCAATCTGCCGTCGAAATGGCATGGCGCCTATTTGCGTGACCTCTACCGCGACAACAAACTGGCAACGCCCGATGCGATGGAAGCGTGCGGCGTGCCGATTGATCTCACCAGAATCGAGACTCCCACTTTCATTCAAGCAGGCAAGGAAGACCATATCGCTCCGGCTGAAAGCGTGTGGCGCGCGACACAGCATTATAGCGGGCCGGTTACTTTCATGCTCGCCGGATCAGGCCACATCGCCGGCGTTGTGAACCCGCCAGCCGCTGGGAAATATCAATATTGGGTGGGTGACAGCAAAGCCAAATCGCTGGAAGAATATATCGAAAGCGCAACTGAACATCCGGGCAGCTGGTGGCCTTATTGGATGGAATGGATTGAAGCGCAAAACGGCAAACGCATTGCTGTCAAAGGCAAGAGAAAGCCGGGTGGGCGCGGGGATACCATCATCGAGGACGCGCCCGGGCGTTATGTGAAATCGCGCTAAATATCTGATTTATAATACTATACTGAGATATTGTGCACTGCACAAAAAATCCTTGACTTCGCAGTTGCAATCGCTATTTTGTGCATTGCAACATAAGCGAGGAAATCATGGCTACCACTGCCGCGCCTGAAACTGGCGCCACAAGCAAAATCGATGCCGCTGCTGAGAAGGCCTATGCCGAAGCAGCCGCAAAAGAGGCAAAAGCTGTTCCAGCGGCCAAAAAACCGGCTGCGAAGAAGGCTCCGGTGAAAAAGGCTGCCGCTAAGAAAGCCGCTCCTAAAAAAGCGGCGCCCAAGAAGGTGGCAGCGAAGAAGGTTCCGGTGAAAAAGGCAGCTCCCAAAGCAGCCACAAAAAAGAAAGCTGCGAAACCGGCAGCCAAGAAATCAACCAAATCAACTCCCAAGACCAAGAAGACGGCAACACCCGTCGCAAAAATCAAGGACACCATCATGGCTAAAGCTAAAGACACCAAGTTCACTGATACAGCCAAGGATATGGCTGCAGACGTTCAAACCCGCGTAAAAACCGCTGCTGCAAAAGCAGGCGAATTCGCTGGCGAAATGAACGAGTTCAACAAGGAAAACCTCGAAGCTGTCGTGGAATCGGGCAAGATCCTGTTCGCGGGCGCTCAAGAAATGGGCCGCAGCAATCTCGACACCGGCAAAACTGTCGTTGAGACTGTGACCGCAGACGTGAAGAAAGTGGCTGGCATCAAGTCACCCACCGAACTCGTCCAGCTCCAAGGCGAGTTGGCCCGTCGCAATCTCGACGCGGCGATCTCTTTCGGTTCGAAGAACACTGAAAGCTGGCTCAAAATTTATAACGATGCATTCGCGCCAATCTCGAGCCGCGTTAGCGTTGCTGCAGAGCGTCTCAAGAAAGCTGCCTAAGCGCAGCCTGCCCAGCTGACCCGATCAGCTGGAACGTAAAGACACATGACCGGGCGGGAGCACAGCGCTTCTGCCCGGTTTTTTGTTTGCCTTGATCCGCGCCTGATCCAAAATAATGCCGGGCTGGATCATTATATCAAAACTGGCATCTTGCGATTGCGCGCATCATTACGATATGGCTGGAGACACTTATGGCAACGCAGCCCCCCTCCCCCTTTAATTCGCTCCATGCAAATACGGCGCATCTCGCTGTTCCGGCCATCTTTGCCGCTGATGGGGAGGATAAGGATGGCGACGATAGCGAGGGCGAAGTTGGCATTGCGACCAAGACCAAGGCCAAACCGAAAAAGCCCAGCCAGTATAAAGTCCTGCTGCTCAACGACGATTACACGCCGATGGAATTTGTCGTGATGGTCTTGAAACGCTTCTTCGGAATGAATTTGGAGGAAGCGACCCGGGTCATGCTCCATGTCCATCAAAAAGGCGTGGGGGTTTGCGGAATATTCCCTTATGAAGTCGCGGAAACCAAGGTCAATCAGGTCATGGATTACGCCAAGCAAAACCAGCATCCGCTGCAATGCACGCTGGAAAAGGCCTAAGCACCGTCGACGCAAACCGCTTCATCCACACACAAGCCCAAGGTCAAAGGATGACCGCAGGCATTTTTCGCGCTAGGACGCTTGTCGGTTCAAGCAATCATTGCGACAAGCGCTAACGTGTTCAATTTTCTTCCCAGCATAGATCGATACATCCTGCGGCTCGTCGTGGTGCCGATGTTGGGTATCTTCGCGCTGGCTGCATCGCTCTTGCTGCTAGACAAAATGCTGCGCCTGTTTGATTTCGTCGCGGTTGAGGGCGGGCCGATCACCGTCGTTTTCAAAATGCTCGGCGCGCTGATCCCTGAATATGCCAGCCTTGCCATACCCTTGGGACTGCTGCTGGGCATTTTGCTCGCATTCCGCAAGCTGGCAACCTCTAGCGAGCTCGATGTTCTGCGCGCTGTGGGCATGAGCTACAACCGGCTGCTGCGCGTGCCCTATGCAATCACGCTGATCCTGGTCGCGGTCAACGTTGCGCTGGTCTTCTACGTCCAGCCGCTCAGCCGTTATTATTACGAACAGATGGAGTATGAATTGCGCTCGGGCGCTTTGGGCGCTTCGATCAAGGTTGGCGAGTTTACCACGCTGAAAGACCGCATGGCCTTGCGGATCGAGGAAAGCGAGGATGATGGTAAGCGGCTGATGGGTATCTTTGCCCGCGTCGCCAATTCCAAGGGGCAAGTGCTGTCGATCTCTGCACGCGAAGGGTCATTCCTCGCCACCAGCGACAGCCCCGACACGATCATCTTGCGGCTGAGCGATGGCACGATTGTCCAAGACACTGGCAGCGAGACGCCGCGTGTCCTCAGCTTTAGCCGTCATGATTTGCCGATTGACCTGCCAAGGATCGAGGCATTCCGCGAACGCGGCGATGCTGAACGCGAATATATCCTGCCCGAATTGCTCAGCATCGGCTGGAGCGATAGTTCGACAGAGGAGAAACGCGACGCTTCGCAAGCCAGCTTCAATTTCCGGCTCGTCGAAGTTGTGATGATGATGCTGTTGCCGATGCTGGCGGTTGCGCTGGCGATACCGCCCAAACGATCGACCAGCGCGCTAGGCGTCTTCGTGTCGATCATAATGGTCGTCTCCTATCACAAGATAAACCAATATGCAGAGGACATCGCCGCGCTTGGGCGAATTGATCCGGTGCTTGCCCTATGGGGCCCCTTTGTGATCTTCGCCGCGCTGATTTTGTGGATGTATTACCGCGTCGCCCATGTACCGGGCGGTCAGGCCATCGGCGCGCTGGAAAGCGTGTTCGCCAAGATATCGAAACGCGTCGCCAAGCTGTTCAAACGGCGCAGGCCCGCTGCAATGGCAGTGCTCGACGATGCGCAGGCAGCTCCGGCGGAATAGGCAGCTCTCACACTCATGCAGCTAGACTTCTTCCCTTCGAGCACGCTCACGCTCTACCTCGCCAAAATGTTCATCGTGCGCATTTTTGCCGTGCTGGTAATGCTGGTTTTGGTGCTGATGATGCTCGATCTTTTGTCCAACAGCGGCAAGATTTTGGAGGTTGAGGGGAATGGCCAAGGCGAGCTTTGGACCTATGTGACCTTGCGCGTCCCGCAGCTGATTTCGCGCTTCCTGCCCTATTCAGTGCTCCTCGCCACGCTGATCACATTGGTGACGCTGAACCAGAATTCCGAAGTTGTCGCGATGAAAGCCGCCGGACTTTCAGCCCATCAAGTGCTCGCGCCGCTGTTGCTCACAGCCTCCTTCATCGCAGTCGTCAGCTTTGGCTTTAACGAGCGGGTTGTGACGCGGGCCAATGCCACGCTCAAAGCGTGGGAGGCGAGCGATTACGGCTCGGTTCCGCCTGAAAGCAATGTGCGCTCCAACATCTATTTGACCGATGGAGAGGATATTCTTTCGGCCGCAACACTGACCGGATCGGGCGCGAATATCGTGATGCGCGATGTCTCTTGGTACAATCGCGGCGCTAGCGGAATGATACAGGAGCAAATCCGCGCTGACGAAGCGGTCTATGCCAGCCCCGGTTGGCAGCTGAAGAATGCGACCGGCTTCGATGTGGTCAGTGCTGATACGCAGCAATTGGGCGACATCGTTGTAGGGACTGAGCTGGCACCTGATCAGATTGATCTGCAATCGGTCGATCCTGATGCCTTGTCCTTCTCCGAGCTTTACCAATCCATCCAAGCCTATGAAGCGGTGGGTCGGCGCACGGCGGAAATGCGGGCAAAATGGTGGCACAAATTGTCAGGGCCATTGTCCGCTTTCCTAATGCCTTTGCTGGGCGCAGTGGCCGCCTTTGGCTTGGCACGTTCCGGGCAATTGTTTGTCCGCGCAATCATCGGCATGGCTTTGGGTTTTGCATATTTCGTGGTCGATAATGCAGCGCTGGCGATGGGCAATTTTGGCGGTTATCCGCCCTTCCTTGCCGCCTGGGCACCCTTCTTCTTGTTCATTCTGGTCGGTGAGACTGTTCTCATCCGAACCGAGGAATGAGCGACTTTTCGATCCGCTTGGCGAGCGCAAAGGATGCTGAAGGGTTCCATCGCGTTGAGGAAGACGCGGCCACGCTTTTGAAAAAGGAACCCTCACTCAAAGGCATTCCGGTCCCGCCATCGAGCAGCGCCGAACATTACCGCAAAGTGATCGCCAAGGGGCAGTGCCTATCCGCCTTGGCCGGTGATGAAGTGATCGGATTTGCCGCCGCGGGCCGGGTCGGACGCGAGCTGCATTTGCACGAGCTTAGCGTTGCAACAGCGCATCAAAGGCGCGGCATCGGCGCCACCTTATTGCGCGCGCTCATCATCGATGCGGGAAATAGCGGATTAAGAGCGATCACCCTCAACACCTATCGCGACATCCCATGGAATGCGCCGTTCTACGCACGCTATGGATTTGTTGAGGTGGAAAATTTCGAAGGCCGCGAACATCTCGCCCAATCGCTGGAGGGGGCGGTTGCGTTGGGAATGCCGCGCGAACGCCGCTGCGCGATGATCCTGTTTCTGGACTAGACTCGATTTGGCCGCGCGCTAACCTCTGGGCACCATCGTGCTTTTTGCGATCCGCGACACCAATGCGAACATGCCCGGATGGTTCGCCCCTTCATAGGTCGAACCGCGCCCCAACTCCTCGCGCAGACGGCGATGGGCTTCGGGCAAATCATGATAGGGCATTGACGGCATCAAATGGTGCAAAGCGTGATAGCGCAGACCCACAGGTGCCCAAATCTCTGCCATCAGGCCGGGCGGCGGAACATTGACGCTGTCGAGGAATTGCGCGGTCACGGTCATCGGCTCACCCTCATTCTCCCACAAATGCGCCACCAATGTGCGCAATTGGTTGAGGACAGCGGTAAGCGAAACAATCGCCAGCGCAATCAGCAGGGGACGCCAGCCGATAAATTGAGTCGAGGCGAGCACAGCCCACGCCCAGACAAATCCCGCTGCCTCTTGCCACAGCACACGCTGTTTCAACCTCTCGCTTGGCGGTTTGCGGCGGAATTCAGGGTTGATCGATAGCGAGGAAGCGCGCTCCCACACCAATGTTCGGATTGGCGGAATGATCGCGCCCATGGGCACCAGCACAGCAAATCGCAGCAGCAACGCAATCGGTGCAAGCAGAGCGATGATGACAAAAGCGGGCAGGCTCCACGGCTTCATCAAAGCAAGCGGGAGATATTCGGGATCCTCCACTGTGCCATATTGCGTGCGCTTGTGGTGCAGCGTGTGAACGCCTTCATACATGAAGCTGGGGGTGAGAAGCGGAATACCGACCAGCGCATTCCAGCCGAGGCGAAACCCGGGCAGCGCATCGCGGTGAATATGGGTCAGCTCGTGGATGAACATCAGCGCGCGATAAAGCGCCAGCGATGCAATCACGCCCGACAAAACGGCCAGCGCCGCATTGGGTGCCAGCACCGCGCCAGCAATACCGCCATAACCCAAACCGGCAGAGATAAGCATGTCGGGCCAGTAAATCGCACCCTTCGCCTCGCCCAGATCTTTGGTCAGCTCGCGTCCAGCACGCAGCATATCCTTGTCATCTGTGTCCATAAATTGGGCACGATGAGCTGGCTGCGCGATGGGTGCAGCGCCAGCAGTAGCTTGT
>CALLIO010000004.1 GCA_938009055.1 uncultured Altererythrobacter sp. | reverse complement strand
GAGCTTTCTCTAGCCTTAAAAAGAGTTTGCTCCAACCAGGCTGGCAAGATGTTACAATTCTGCTAGCGATATGAACGTGACACCGTTTCCCTGGCCTGACCTTATCATCATCGCGTGCTTGATTGTGCTCAATGGCATTTTTGCCATGTCCGAGCTGGCAATCGTCTCGGCCAAAACGGCGCGCTTGCAAGCCAAGGCGGAAAAGGGCTCTTCAGCTGCCAGAACCGCAATTTCACTGGCAGCAGACCCGGGCAAATTCCTCTCAACTGTGCAGATCGGCATTACGCTGGTTGGAATTATTGCCGGTGCTTATTCCGGCTCTAGCCTTGGCGGGCCAGTGGGTGAGCGGCTGGCCGCGATTGGCGTGCCAGCAGATATGGCAGGGGATGCAGGCTTTATCACTGTCATTGCGCTGACCACCTATTTCAGCCTGGTTGTGGGCGAGCTTGTGCCCAAGCAATTGGCCTTGCGCGCAGCCGTGCCGATTGCCCTTGTCATGTCGCGCCCCATGGCGTGGTTGGCGAAATTGGCAGCGCCGCTGGTCTGGCTGCTGGATAGCTCGTCCGGCGTGCTGATCCGGCTGATGGGGATACGCCCGGGTGGCCAATCGAGCGTGACAGCAGAAGAGCTGCATATGATCTTTGCCGATGCCACGCAGTCAGGCGTGATCGAGGCTGAGCAACACCAGATCCTCGCGGGAGTGGTGCGTTTGGCTGAACGGCCCGTGCGCGAAATGATGACTCCGCGCACCGAGCTGGACTGGATTGATATTGCCGCCAGCGAGAACGAGATTGCCAAAAGGATCGAGCAAAGCCCGCATTCGCTTCTGCCGGTCGCCGATGGCTCGCCCGATACCATCCTTGGCGTTGTCAAAGTGCGCGAAGTATTGGCCGCGAAAGTGGCGGGCGAACCCGTGTCGCTCAAAGGTTTGATGCGCAAAGCAGAAGTCGTGCCGGACCAATTGGACGCAATGGATGCGCTGCGCGTGCTCCAGCAATCGGAAATCGCAATGGCGATGGTGCATGATGAATATGGCCATCTCGACGGGATCGTCACGCCGGTTGATTTGCTCACTGCGCTGGTTGGCAATTTCGTCAGCGATCAGGACGAAGGCGATGCCCCGCTGCTGGTGCGCCGCCCCAATGGAACGCTGCTGGTCTCAGGCGCGCTGGGCGCAGACGCGCTCGCTGATGAGCTGGGGCTTGAATATGACAAGGCCCGCGAATTTGGCACAGCGGCGGGCTATGTTCTGTCCGTGATGAAGCGGCTGCCAAACGAAGGCGACACCTTCACCGAGCAGGGCTGGCGCTTTGAAGTGGTCGATATGGACCGACGCCGGATCGACAAAATCTTGGTGAGTAAGGTTGAAAACTAACTTGGTATTACGGCCTGCGCTGATTGCCCGTCACCTTCGGGTGCAGCGATAATATCGCGAGTCACGCGGCCCTTGGCGACTGTATTGGTCGCTGGATCGCCCACTTGGCTGCGAATGCCGGGCGCGGCAACGCCAGCCCGCTCAATCGCCGAGGTTTCAACAGAAGAACGCGCTTGCGGTCCGCCAAACAGGGCTTCCAAAGCTTGCTCTTGCGCTGTCCCTTCTGCGGGGCGCGGAGCACCCGGGCTTGGCGGAGCAAGATTAAAATCAGGCGGAACCACCAGCGGAGCCTGGCGCTGAACGGCCATCTCATCAGGGCGGTCGCGATTGAACACACCGCCGCCGCCGCATGCTGCCAGCAGTGAACTTGTGGCCACAAGAAGGGCGATTTGAGGCAATTTACGCATATTAGCTCTCCGCAGGCCGCGCAGGCGGCGTGTTGGGTTCGTCTGCCCCATTGTCGCTTAAGAACAAGGAGCGGGCAAGGATTATCACAACGCCGATGGTGATACAGGCATCGGCCAGGTTAAAGATGAGGAAGGGGCGAAAGTCACCAAAGTGAAGGTCTGCATAATCAATCACATAACCCCAGATATAGCGGTCATAGATATTGCCTAGCGCGCCGCCGAGGATCATCGAGAGACCCAAAATATCCCCCAAAAGCCGCTCGCGCATCATCCACACCAGTACGATCAGCGCAATCAGCGCCGTTCCGGCCACAAGCAGCCAGCGCATTTCCATACTCGTTGCTTCCAGCATCCCAAGCGACACGCCGCGGTTCTCTGTCCAACGCAAATCAAAAAAGGAGACGAGGCCGTAAAGCCCCTCTGGCTGATTGCGCAGATCAAGCGTGACTCGCACCACATATTTCAGCCATTGATCGACGACAAAGATCGCCGCCGCCAGCGCCAGCCCGATCACGCGATATTTGGTGAAGAGGCCGCTCATGCTGCGCTGTCCATTTCAGCCACAACATCATCGCATCGGCCGCACAAAGCCATATCCTCCGCCACATCGGGCAGAAGACGCCAGCAGCGCCCGCATTTGTTCTCTGAAGTTTTGGTGACCATCACGTTGCCGCTTTGGCCGCGCGTGACTGTCGCAACAATGAACAATTCGGCAAGCTGTTCATCGCTGAAGCCTGCTGGCACGGCCGCTTCGGGCACGACGACATCGGCTTCAAGGCTGGAGCGGATGGTCTTCTCGCGCCGCAAGGGCTCAATCGCTTCTGTCACGCTTTCCCTTAGCGCGCGCAGGGCCGCCCATTTGGGATCAGCATCGCCCACTGCCGGAATGGCTGGCCATTCAAGCAAATGCACACTGCCGCCCGCCTTGCCATCTTGCGGATAGCGCGTCTGCCACACTTCCTCCGACGTGAAGACCAGCACGGGCGCAGCATAGCGCACCAATGCGTGGAACAGCAGGTCGAGCACGGTGCGATAGGCATTGCGCTTGGCGGAATTCTCGCCATCGCAATAGAGGCAATCCTTGCGAATATCGAAATAGAAGGCGGAGAGATCTTCGTTGCAGAAATCAATCAGCAGGCGAGTGTACGTGTTGAAATCGTAATCCTCTGCTGCCTTGCGCAATTTCGTGTCCAGATCGCCCAGCAGCGACAGCACATAGATTTCCAACTCAGGGATTTCAGCAGCATCGCCGGCATCACCCACAAAGCCATCCAGCGCGCCGAGCAAATAGCGGAACGTATTGCGAAGCTTGCGATATTGATCCGCAACACCCTTGAGGATTTCATCGCCAATCCGGTGGTCTTCAGTAAAGTCCACGCTGAGCGCCCATAGCCGGATAATATCCGCGCCATATTGCTCCATCACTTTCAGCGGATTGACCGTATTGCCCAAGCTTTTGGACATTTTCTTGCCCGCGCTATCCATGGTGAAGCCGTGGGTGAGCACTTCATCATAAGGCGCACGGCCGCGCGTGGCGCAGCTTTCCAGCAGCGATGATTGGAACCAGCCGCGATGTTGATCGCTGCCTTCCAGATACAAGTTCGCAGGCCAGCTCAAATCTTTCCAGCGATCCGATTCCAGCACGAAAGCATGGGTGCATCCGCTGTCGAACCATACGTCCAAAATGTCAGTGACCATTTCATAGTCATCGGCATTGTGGTCAGGCCCAAGGAATTCGGCCTTGCGGGCTTCATCCCATGCATCGACGCCTTCTTCGCGCACGGCTGCAATCACGCGCGCATTGACCTCTGAGTCTTGCAGATAGCTGCCATCAGGCTTGACGAAGAGCGTGATCGGCACGCCCCATGCGCGCTGGCGCGACAACACCCAATCGGGCCGCCCCTCTACCATTGAGCCAATGCGGTTGCGGCCCTTTTCCGGGACGAAGCGGACACGCTCGATCTCTGACATGGCGCGTTCGCGCAAAGTCTTGCCAGCGGATTGCGGTGCATCACTGCCGACGGCTGCTTCAATCTCTTCGATGGAAGCGGAATGGAGCGAGCTTTGCGCTTCCAATTCCTTGTCCATTGGCACGAACCATTGCGGCGTGCAGCGGAAGATCACCTTGGCTTTGCTTCGCCATGAATGGGGGTAGGAGTGCGCGTAATCGGCGCTGGCTGAGAGCAATGCGCCTGCTTCGCGCAGATCGTTGCAGATTGGCCCATCGGGCGCATTGAATGGCTTGTTGATGACGGATCGGCAGCGCGGCTTGCCTTCATCGTCCAGATCATCGGCGCCCAGCCATTCCCAATCATCGCGATACCGGCCATCATCCATGACGGCGAATTGCGGTTTGATGCCATTCGCCTTGCAAAGCAGGAAGTCATCCTCGCCATGATCGGGCGCCATATGGACGAGGCCCGTGCCGCTCTCGGTCGTGACAAAGTCGCCGGCCAGGAAGGGGCGCGGCGTCGCGTAGAACCCGCCCAAATGGTGCATCGGATGCCGGACTTTGGTTCCGGCGAGATCGGAGCCAGCGCACTTCCAAATAGCGGTTAGGCGCGTCGTTCCATTTTCATCAGCGGGCAATCGGCCAAGAAGATGCCGGCCTAACTCATGAGCCACTAGATAGCGACCTTTCGATGTCCAGCTTGCTTCATCATCATCGGAATCAGTGAAGCGGTCAGCTACTTCATGTTCGAACAATGTGTATTCGATACCAGGGCCGTAGGCTAAAGCCTGATTCACAGGGATAGTCCAAGGTGTGGTGGTCCAAATGACCGCGTGCGCACCCTCAAGTCCTTCAATGCGGCTCTCGGTAATCTCAAAAGCCACGTCAATCTGCGGACTGTCGTTGAGGTCTTCATACTCAACTTCAGCCTCGGCCAGCGCAGTCTTCTCAACCGGCGACCACATCACTGGCTTTGACCCGCGATAGAGATTGCCCGCCTCGGCAAATTTCATCAGCTCGGAAACAATTGTCGCCTCGGCCTGAAAATCCATGGTTAGATAGGGATTGTCCCAATCGCCATTGATGCCCAGCCGCTTCAGCTGATCGCGCTGCGTATCGACCCATTGCTGCGCATAGGCGCGGCATTCAGCGCGAAATTCCTTCGCCGGAACTTCGTCCTTATTCAGCTTTTTCTTGCGGTATTTCTCTTCAACCTTCCATTCAATCGGAAGACCGTGGCAATCCCAGCCCGGAACATAGGGCGCATCCTTGCCCATCAGGTTCTGCGTGCGGCACACCATGTCTTTCAAGACATGGTTCAGCGCATGGCCGATATGAATCTCGCCATTGGCATAGGGCGGGCCATCGTGGAGGATGAACTTTTCCGCGCCCGCGCGCTCCTCGCGCTGTTTCGCATAGAGGTCGATTTCCGCCCAACGCGCCGCAATGCCCGGCTCTTTTTGCGGCAAGCCAGCTTTCATTGGGAAGCTCGTCTTCGGCAGGAAGACAGTGTCTTTGAAGTCGCGTTTTTCAGTCATCACGCGCCGCTTAGAAGCCTTCGCGCTTCCTCGCAATCCTTGTCCATCTG
>CALLIO010000003.1 GCA_938009055.1 uncultured Altererythrobacter sp. | reverse complement strand
TCCTCATCCTCGCCATCGGTCAGCGATTTGAGTTCGACATTGAGACCCAGCGAACGCATTTCCTTCACGAGAACGTTGAAGCTCTCTGGAATGCCTGCTTCGAAAGTATCGTCGCCCTTGACGATCGCTTCGTAGACCTTGGTCCGGCCCACGACATCGTCCGACTTGACGGTCAGCATTTCCTGCAAGGTGTAAGCAGCGCCGTAAGCTTGCAATGCCCAGACCTCCATCTCACCAAAGCGCTGTCCGCCGAACTGCGCTTTACCGCCCAGCGGCTGCTGGGTGACGAGCGAGTATGGCCCGATCGAGCGAGCGTGGATCTTGTCATCGACCAAGTGGTGAAGCTTGAGCATGTAGATGATGCCCACGGTGACCTTGCGGTCAAACGCTTCGCCAGTGCGGCCATCAAACAGAACGGATTGGCCCGAACTATCGATGCCAGCTGTTTCCAGCATAGTGGTCACATCGCCTTCGCGTGCGCCATCAAAGACCGGTGTACCCATGGGAACACCCGCAGTCAGATTGCCAGCAAGCTCGAAGATCTCTTCCGGCGTGCGGCTATCGAGATCATCGTGATATTGCTCGCCATAAGCGGTTTTGAGGCTTTCCATCACGGCCTCTGGCGGCTTGCCAGCGGTCGGGTTGGGATTGTTGCGCTTCCAGTCTGCCAGACTATCGGCGATCCGCATGCCAAGGCCGCGCGCAGCGAAACCAAGGTGCGTTTCAAAGATCTGCCCCACGTTCATCCGCGAAGGCACACCCAGCGGGTTCAGCACAACGTCAACCGGCGTGCCGTCCTCAAGGAATGGCATGTCTTCCATCGGCAGGATGCGCGAAATCACACCCTTGTTTCCGTGGCGGCCAGCCATTTTATCGCCCGGCTGAAGCTTGCGCTTCACGGCAACGAAGACCTTGACCATTTTGAGAACGCCCGGGGCCAACTCATCGCCGCGCTCCAGCTTCTCTTTGCGGTCTTCAAACTTCGCTTCGATACCGGCAACCGCTTCGTCATATTGCGATTTCACCGCTTCGAGCTGAGTTTGCTTCTTGTCGTCCGCAACAGCGAATTTGAACCATTCGAACTTTTCAATCTCGGCAAGAATATCCGCGTCGAGCTTGGTGCCCTTCTTAACCGGCTTGGGCGCTGCAGAGACCGTTTGGCCGATCAGCATATCGCGCAAACGGTTGTAAGTCGCACGGTTGAGGATAGCGCGTTCATCTTCGCTATCTTTGCGCAGACGCTCGATTTCCTCGTTCTGGATCGCGCGCGTACGGTCATCAATTTCGATACCGTGACGGTTGAAAACGCGAACTTCGACCACCGTACCAGCCACACCGGGCGGCAGACGCAGCGAAGTATCGCGCACGTCAGAGGCTTTCTCGCCAAAGATAGCGCGCAGAAGCTTTTCTTCCGGCGTCATCGGGCTTTCACCCTTCGGCGTGATCTTGCCTGCCAGAATATCACCGGGGTGAACTTCCGCACCGATATAGACAATGCCTGCCTCATCGAGATTGCGCAGAGCTTCTTCGCCCACGTTTGGAATATCGCGAGTGATGTCTTCTGGCCCCAGCTTCGTATCGCGGGCCATGACTTCAAATTCCTCGATGTGGATCGAGGTGAAGACATCATCCTTCACGATGCGTTCTGAAATGAGGATACTATCCTCGTAGTTGTAACCATTCCAAGGCATAAAGGCGACGAGCGAGTTCTTGCCCAAAGCCAGTTCGCCCAGATCGGTGGACGGGCCATCGGCAATGATATCGCCGGGCTCAATCACATCGCCCACTTTCACCAGCGGACGCTGGTTGATGCAGGTGTTTTGGTTGGAGCGTTGGAATTTTTGCAGCGTGTAGATGTCGACGCCCGATTGGCCGGGCTCAACATCGCCCTGCGCACGGATCACGATCCGGGTTGCATCGACCTGGTCGACGATACCGCCGCGCGAGGCCGCAATCGCAGCGCCTGAGTCGCGCGCCACGGTTTCTTCCATACCTGTGCCGACCCAAGGCGCTTCGGCCTTGACCAGCGGCACGGCCTGGCGTTGCATGTTCGAGCCCATCAATGCGCGGTTCGCGTCATCGTTTTCCAGGAACGGGATGAGCGAGGCCGCAACTGAAACAAGCTGTTTCGGCGACACATCCATCAACGTCACTTGCTCGCGCGGAGCCATCAGATTGTCGCCAGCCTGACGCGCCGAGATCAGCTCTTCGACGAACGTGCCATCTTCATTGAGCTCAGCCGAAGCCTGCGCCACAGTGTGCTTTTGCTCTTCCATCGCGGAGAGATATTTCACATCGCCAGAGACTTTATTGTCGACGACCTGACGATAGGGCGTTTCAATAAAGCCATATTTGTTCACTCGGCTGAACGATGCCAGCGAGTTGATCAGACCGATGTTCGGGCCTTCGGGCGTTTCAATCGGGCAAATCCGGCCATAGTGGGTCGGGTGAACGTCGCGAACTTCAAAGCCAGCGCGCTCACGCGTCAGGCCACCAGGGCCAAGCGCCGAAACGCGGCGTTTGTGCGTCACTTCGGATAGCGGATTGGTCTGATCCATAAATTGCGACAGCTGCGAAGAGCCGAAGAATTCGCGAACGGCCGCAACCGCAGGCTTCGCATTGATCAGATCATTTGGCATCACAGTCGATACGTCGACCGAGCTCATCCGCTCCTTAACCGCACGCTCCATGCGCAGCAGGCCAACACGGTACTGATTTTCCAGCAGCTCACCGACCGAACGCACGCGGCGATTGCCGAGGTTGTCGATGTCGTCAACTTCGCCCTTGCCGTCTTTCAGACCGACCAGTTCCTTGACCACGGCAAGAATGTCTTCCTTGCGCAGCGTTGTCACCGTATCTTCAGCGTCGAGCTCGAGACGCATGTTAAGCTTCACGCGGCCAACCGCGGACAAGTCATAACGTTCGCCATCGAAGAACAAGCCTTCGAACAGGGCTTCAGCGGTCTCCTTCGTAGGCGGCTCGCCCGGACGCATAACTTTATAGATTGCTTCCAGACCCTCATCACGGTTTTCAGCCTTGTCGACTTTCAGCGTGTTGCGGATCCACGGGCCAGTGTTGACCTCGTCAATATCGAGCAATTCGAGCTTGTCGATCCCGGCATTGTCGAGAATTTCGAGGTTTTCAGCCGACAATTCATCGCCCGCTTCAATGTAGATGCGGCCGGTTTTCTCGTCGATCAGATCTCGCGCTGCATAGGCACCGAAAATTTCTTCGGTTGGCAGCAGCAGATCTTTGAGCCCATCCTTCGCCGCCTTGTTGGCAGCGCGGGGGCTGATTTTCTGATTGGCGGGGAAAATTTCCTCGCCAGTCTTGGCATCAACCAACGCAAAGGCTGGTTTCTGACCGCGCCAGGCATCCGCTTCAAATGGGATCTTCCAACCCTCTTTGGCGCGTTCCCACACAACCGTGTCGTAGAAATGGTCGAGAATGCCTTCGCTATCAAGACCAAGCGCATAAAGCAGCGCGGTGACCGGCAGCTTGCGCTTGCGGTCGATGCGGACGTTGACGATGTCTTTGGCATCAAATTCAAAATCGAGCCAGCTGCCACGGTAAGGAATGACGCGGGCAGCAAACAGCAATTTGCCTGATGAGTGCGTTTTGCCGCGATCATGGTCGAACAAAACACCAGGCGAACGGTGCATTTGCGAGACGATCACACGTTCTGTGCCATTGATGATGAAGGTGCCGTTGCCCGTCATGAGCGGCATGTCGCCCATATAAACGTCTTGCTCTTTAATATCGAGCACGGAGCGGGTTTCGGTTTCCTGATCGACTTCGAACACGATCAGGCGCAAAGTCACCTTCATCGGCGCAGCATAGGTAATTCCGCGCTGACGGCATTCGGTGGTGTCATATTTGGGCGGCTCAAGCTCGTAATGGACGAAATCGAGTTCAGCGGTGCCAGCAAAATCGCGGATCGGAAAAACGCTGCGCAGCGTCTTCTCAAGACCGGAGACATAGCCTGTCTCTTTGTCCGAACGCAGGAACTGCTCATAGCTTTCGCGCTGAACCTCGATCAGATTGGGCATCTGAACGACTTCGTGAATGTCGCCGAAAATCTTCCGGATACGCTTTTTCGCGGTGCCGGAAGTCTTGGGTGCTTTTGCCTTACTCGCCATTGGAGGGGTATCGCCTCTTTATAAGGCAAGCCGCTGAGACATGCATTTTTCAGCGACTCGCAATTGAAATTTCAGTCCAAGCGCGCCTGACCCTGCGAACACGATCAGGATACGAAACGCAAAAAGGCCGTAGCAAAAAGCCTTCTGATTTCAGAAGTTTGCTACAGCGTTTCAAACGTCGCGATATGGAGTCACTGCTTCCATCCTTTAGCTGAAACACGCGCTTGTCTCAGCTTGCTCGAAGCAGCGATTGACGCCCGTTTAGGAAAGCGCGCGCGCGGTGTCAAACGGAGTAATTGGAACGGCTTGATTCGAAGCTCCCACAAGGCTGGCCGGCGCAGCGCAGCCGCGCGAAAGAGTTTGTCATTCGATGGCTCCAAGCCGCCCGCTCCTTCCAGCCGGAACCTACCGGATCACAATCCGGGTGGAAGGGTGGAGGGAGCGGGCGGCTTAGCATCGCTAAACAATGTCACACATATCGTTTTTCAATATTATTGATTGACAATAAAACGAATCGCCCTTAGAGCGTGAATTATTGAAATTCGATATGCACTTTAACGGAGAACGATAAATGACAAACTATGCCACACAGACCCTCGCCGCTTTCGCCGCTGTCCTGCTCGCGATCTCTTCGATCGGGGCGATTGTGACCGTGCCCAATGCCCATGCCGCGCAGCCAACTACTGAGCTGGCTTAATTTACTCACGAAAGGAGAATGCAGATGCAATCCCACGCACTTTCCAGTGGCCGCAACGATCCGTTGCTCCTGGCTGGCCGCATCCTCACCATTATTTTGCAAGCGTTCATTGCCTTGGCCGGTGTAGCCGTTACGATCGCAATCCCAGTCGTGCTCTTCTTTCAAGCCGACATTCAAGCAAAGATTGTCGCAGAGCATGGCCCAGAGATTACCGCATTCCCCGCATGGCACATCGCATTGGCATTGCTGCTGCTGCTTGGCCTGATCGCAACTGCCTTTGTGTTCTTCGGGAAATTGCGCGCAATCATCAACAGCGTCGGTGATGGCGACCCCTTTGCGCCTGAAAATGCTGACCGGCTAACCGTGATGGCTTGGCTTTCACTGGCTGCTTACCCGATTATGGGCGCGATCGCTGCAGTGATCTTCTCAATCGCCGGTTGGATCAGTGAACTTGATGATGGAGAATTCAGCACCGACGGCGGTTTCGACCTGACGGGTATACTGATGGTCATAATCCTCTTTATCCTCGCCCGCGTGTTCCGCCACGGCGCTGCAATGCGCGAAGACCTTGAGGGGACAGTATAATGGCCCCTGCAACAACCAGCGAAGAAGGAACTCGCATCATGGTCAAGCTCGATGACATCCTGCACGATCGGCGTATGACGCTGACCGAACTGGCCGAGCGGGTTGGCCTCACCCTCGCCAACCTCTCGATCCTCAAAACCGGCAAGGCCAAGGCGATCCGCTTTTCAACCCTCGAGGCGATCTGCCGCGAACTGGACTGCCAGCCAGGCGATTTGCTCAGCTACGAAAGCTGATCCCCCTTCCCCCTAAATCGCTTGACAATCGGGGCGCGTCATCTAATGGCGCGCCTCGACCTTTTTACGAAGGTCATCCGTCCGAGACAGTTGGTGAGAGGAATATGCCTCTCTTAATTTCCAGCCTAGACGGGGAAAAGAGATTTCGGTCGTCCTTCGCGGTGACCATTCAGCCGCCTAATCAGGCGTCCTCCTTCCCCATCATTGGACTTACGCCTTACCGCGTCAGCGGTGTGGTCAATTGAGCCGGTCGCCCGAAGCAATTCGCGCGGCCATAAATGAAGGAGTAGAGCATGGATCGTTCGCAAAAAGCCGATGCGGTTGCCCAGCTCAACGCAGTATTTGGCGAAGTGGGCGTGGTGGTTGTCACCCGCAACCTCGGCTTGACGGTGGATGAGTCCACTGACTTGCGCGGCAAAATGCGTGAAGCCGGTGCATCCTATAAGGTTGCGAAGAACCGTCTCGCCAAACGTGCCATCGAAGGCACTGACTATGCGGGCCTGGAAGATTTTCTTACCGGCCCGACAGCGCTCGCTTGGTCGGAAGACCCAGTGTCCGCTGCAAAGGCTTCTGTCGAATTTGCGAAAGCAAACGACAAGCTGGAGATCGTCGGTGGTTCGATGGGAAGCCAGGTGCTCGACGAAGCAGGGATCAAGGCGCTTGCCTCGATGCCATCGCTCGACGAGCTGCGCGGCACAATCGTTGGTCTGTTGAATGCCCCTGCAACGAAAATTGCACAGGTCGTCAACGCGCCAGCGAACAAGCTTGCCCGCGTATTTGGTGCCCAAGGCGCCAAAGAGGCAGCGTAAGAGACGCATTCGCACACAACGAATATTCATACATCTTTGGAGGCCGCGCCCCGCAACGCCTCCTGCACATTGGAGTGAAACATCATGGCTGATATCGCCAAACTTGTAGAAGAACTTTCAAAGCTGACCGTCCTTGAGGCGGCTGAACTCGCAACTGCTCTTGAAGAAGAGTGGGGAGTATCTGCCGCTGCTGCTGTTGCAGTGGCTGGCCCAGCAGCTGGCGGCGATGCCCCGGCAGCTGAAGAAAAAGACGAGTTCGACGTTGTCCTTACCGGCGACGGCGGCAAGAAAATTCAGGTCATCAAAGAAGTCCGCGCCATCACTGGCCTGGGCCTCACCGAAGCCAAGGGTCTCGTTGAGGGCGCTCCTAAGCCTCTCAAAGAAGGCGTCAACAAGGCTGAAGCTGAAGAAATCAAAGGCAAGATCGAAGCCGCTGGCGGCACTGTCGAACTCAAGTAATTGGGCTCGCTCAAGTAATCTTGAACAAAGTTTTGTGGGTGACTTGAAGCGCCCGCAGATGGGAGGGCGGTATCTTCGGATGCCGCCCTTTTTGTATGGGTTCAGTTGCGCGTGATCCCGCGCAACCGCCAGACGATGTCGGGATAGGCGTCGAGGACTACCTGGGGTATGCCCATAGCCATACGCGCCATGGATTTCGCGGTGGCTGGATCGCGGCCCGTTTCGTGCTGAATAAGGGCAACCGCAGCGCAATATCGGAACAACGGATCGAATTGGTTCTCTGCCGGTTGTTCGAGCGACGACAGCTGCTCGAGCGCAGCGTCATAATGCATAGCCGACCTGAATCGCGCCGTCAGGAATGCGAATTCAATTGGCGATCCGACATGAATGCTCTTTTCAGCCTCTTCACCGCTTAGAATCTTGAGATAGTTGTCGAGCGCCTCGGCATAGCCGCCCGAAGCAAATTTTGCTGCCGAGACTATCATAGCTGCCCGGCTGTCATGGAAATCTTCGGTCCGGGTCTGATAGTAAAATTCCACTAGGCGCAAAGCGACTTCGGGATGCGTCTGCGACAGATGGTGCGCTTGCAAAACAATATATTGGTCGCGCTGCGAACGGGCCCGCTCAAGCTTGGCAAAAAATGCTGCCTCAATCTCTTCGTTCCAGTCGGTGTTGCGATACCAATCGGTCATATGGTCGATCCTACGCGCCAATGGCTCAAATTCCAATCGCCCCCGCTTAGCCCCACATCGCAGGATCAAGGGCCAGCAATTCAGATAGCTGCGCATAAAGCGCCGGCTCCTCGCTGCGCAAGGATCGTGGTTTCTCGAAAAAGGTCACGATGGCTTCGGCGAAAAACTCTTCGTGGTTGGTCGCGCCATAGGGATCGATCAGCGTGGGCTGCCCGCTTTCAACCCGCTCGACATGAGACTGGAACGCATCCAGCATCGCTGTCTCCCAGCCATCATAATCCTGCCCTTTGCGCAGTATAGGGATGCCATTGGCGTCTCCGGTCAGGCTGTCCAGCTGGTGGGCAAATTCATGGATGACGACATTGTGCCCGTCCTCATCATCCAGTCCCCCTTGAAGCGCGTGATCCCATGCCAATACGACTGGCCCGTGGTTCCAGCTTTCGCCAAGAGTGATATTGTTGTTTTCATGGACCACATACCCATCGTGACTGGGTCGGCGCGTCCGGAACGCTGATGGATAGACAAGGATATTGCGAAGGCTTTCGAACCAGACCGGACTGTTGACGATCAACAGACAAGCTTGCGCCGCGATAGAGAGCCGCATCGCCTCGGTTATCTCAAGACCATCGATTCCGCGAAAGGTGACTTGATCGAGGAAGAGGTTGATCTTGCCTTCAAGTCTTTCCTGCAAATCTGTCGGCATCCGGTTGATCAAGGGCACCAGTCGGTCGAGCGCCATGCGCTGTTCCGCGGTAAGCCGCGATGCCAAAAGTCGCTCGCGGCAGCGCTGACGCACAAAGCTGCGCAGCCAGAAAGTTGCTCCCGCAAGAACGAGAAGACCGATGAAGTAAGGCAGGAAGGCCATACCCATTAGCTAGGAACGCTCTTGCCATTCTTGAAGGGCACGGCGGTTTGCTAGGGTTTTCACCGGGCATGTGACCTTCGCGCTTCAGATGTGCGCTGGAAGAGGTCCCGAGGGAAACTTCCGCTTTGTTCGACTCGGTCTTGCGCCTATTCGGATCGGCTGCATGGAAAAAACCGCGCATCTTGAAACGCCTTCATGGCGCAGTGAAAGCTGGCAGACCTTCCTGCTGGCCGGGCCGCTTGCGCTCGCAAATTTGCTGCAAATGGCGACCTATGCGGTGGACATTATCTTCATTGCGCGTCTGGGCGAGCAGGAGCTGGCTGCATCGCAATTGGTGATGGCGATATTCGGCCTGATTGTGTGGTCGCTCGCCTCGCTAACGGCCGCGGTTGCACCAGTTGTTTCAGCGGAGCTGGGCGCCAATCCCAATGCGGTTAGACCCGTGCGCCGCGCTGTGCGGATGGCTTTGTGGCTGGCTGTCATCAGCGGCGCCGGCGGCATGGCGCTCGCTTTCTTCACCATCCCCATCATGCGCGCAACCGGCCAAGACCCCGCGCTGATCCCGCTCGCCCTGCCTTATCTGGCGATGATCGTCTTCTCGCTCATCCCGATGATCCTGACCAATGTGCTGCGCACTTATGTCTCGACCTTGGGCCGTCCAATCTTTGCCACGGCGATTATCTTTGCCGGGATTTTCGTGAATGCTTTGGGCAATTACGCGCTCATCTTCGGCAATTTGGGCATGCCGCGGCTGGAGCTGGTGGGCGCTGGTATCGCGACGATCATCACGACCTGCGTCACCTTGCTCGCTTACATTGTCGTCATCAGGCTCGACCGGAACTTGCATCGCTACCGGATTTTCGGGCGCTGGTGGCGGCCCGATTGGGAGAAGTTTAAGGAGATTGTGCGGATCGGCGTGCCTATCGCGCTGACCGTGATTGCAGAGGCTGGAATCTTCGGAGCCGCCGCTTTCCTGATGGGCACATTCGGAGCCTCCGCCCTCGCCGGGCACACGATCGCTTTGCAATTGGCAGCGCTTGCGTTCCAAATTCCTTTCGGCGTGGGGCAAGCGGTGACGATCCGCGTCGGCTATTTCTATGGCGCGCGCGATTTGCAAGGGATCAAGCAGGCAGGGTGGGTCGCGATGGCGATGGGCGCAGGTTTTATGACCATGACCGCAGCGGCGATGATCGCTACCCCGCTGCTGCTCATCTCAATCTATGTCGATGTCGATGCGGCGAAGAATGCGGCGATGGTCGGCTTTGCGATGCAATTCCTTATCTGGGCAGCCGCCTTCCAATTGGTTGACGGGATACAGGCCGTTTCACTGGGCGCGCTGAGGGGTATGCAAGACACCCGCGTGCCAATGTGGATTGCCACCTTCAGCTATTGGGTGATGGGAATTGGCGTGGCGATCCTGCTTGGCTTTTACACGCCATTGCAGGGCGTGGGCGTTTGGATCGGGCTTGCGACAGGGCTGTTCTTCGCTGCGTTTCTGCTCACTTGGCGCTGGATAGCGCGCGACCGGCTGGGGCTGAGCTATCGCCCTGAAAAATCGGCAGTCATCGCACCCTGAATTTTTCTCGACCGCTAGCTGTTGACTCTTGCCCAAGCGCACCCCACATCGCGCCCGCTGGCACTCACTATGTGAGAGTGCCAATCCCGTGTTCAACATTGAAAAGAAAGGTCACATCTATGGCATTTCGTCCACTGCACGACCGCGTTCTGGTGCGCCGTGTCGAAGCTGATCAAAAAACTGCTGGCGGGATCATCATCCCCGATAGCGCTCAGGAAAAACCATCCGAAGGCGAAATCGTCGCAGTCGGCACTGGCTCTAAAGCCGAAGACGGCACCGTCACTCCGCTCGACGTCAAAGCAGGCGACCGCATTCTGTTCGGCAAATGGTCGGGCACAGAGGTCAAGCTTGATGGCGAAGATCTGATCATCATGAAGGAAAGCGACATTATGGGCGTGATGGGCTGATTGCCTCCACACTCAATTGCTTTTCCAACCAACACACTAATCAGGAGAAACACTCATGGCCGCTAAGGACGTGAAATTTTCGCGCGATGCCCGCGAAGGCATCCTCAAGGGCGTCGATACGCTCGCCAATGCCGTTAAAGTGACGCTGGGCCCCAAAGGTCGCAATGTCGTGCTCGACAAGAGCTTTGGCGCACCGCGCATCACCAAGGACGGCGTTTCTGTCGCCAAAGAAATCGAACTTGCTGACAAGTTTGAAAACATGGGCGCGCAAATGCTCAAAGAAGTTGCGTCGAAGACCAACGACCTCGCCGGTGACGGCACCACCACTGCCACGGTTCTGGGCCAAGCGATCATCCGCGAAGGCATGACCGCTGTTGCAGCCGGTATGAACCCGATGGATCTGAAGCGCGGCATCGACCAAGCGGTGCACACCGTTGTTGCCGATCTGCAAAAGCGCACCAAGGATGTCGCCGGTTCTGACGAGATCGCACAAGTTGGCGTAATCTCGGCCAATGGCGACAAGGAAGTCGGCGAGAAAATCGCAGAAGCGATGGAAAAAGTCGGCAAAGAAGGCGTCATCACGGTTGAAGAAGCCAAGGGCCTCGAATTTGAGCTCGACGTTGTCGAAGGCATGCAGTTCGACCGCGGTTACCTGTCGCCCTACTTCATCACCAACCCTGACAAGATGACGGTTGAACTGGAAAACCCATACATCCTCATCAACGAAGGCAAGCTTTCCAGCCTGCAAGCCATGCTGCCGGTTCTCGAAGCGGCGATGCAGTCGGGCCGTCCTTTGCTCATCATCGCAGAAGACATCGAAGGCGAAGCTCTGGCGACTCTCGTGGTCAACAAGCTGCGCGGCGGCCTGAAAGTAGCAGCGGTCAAGGCTCCTGGTTTTGGCGATCGTCGCAAGGCGATGCTGCAAGACATCTCGATCCTGACAAAGGGCGAGCTGGTAAGCGAAGAGCTGGGCATCACGCTTGATAAGGTCACGCTCGACATGCTCGGCGATGCCAAGCGCGTCACCATCGACAAGGATAACACAACCATTGTTGACGGTGCAGGCGATGAAGCTGACATCAAGGCCCGCGTTGGCGAAATCCGCGCGCAGATCGAAACCACCTCGTCTGACTATGACAAGGAAAAGCTGCAAGAACGCCTCGCGAAACTCGCTGGCGGTGTTGCAGTGATCAAGGTCGGCGGCGCTTCGGAAGTTGAAGTGAAGGAACGCAAGGACCGCGTTGATGACGCGCTCCACGCAACCCGCGCAGCCGTTGAAGAGGGTATCGTCCCAGGCGGCGGCACGGCTCTCCTCTATGCTTCGAAAGCACTCGAAGGCGTTAAGGGCGACAATGATGACCAGACCCGCGGAATCGACATCGTGCGCAAGGCGATCCTTTCGCCAATCCGTCAGATTGCAGAGAACGCTGGCCATGATGGCGCAGTGATCTCGGGCAATCTGCTGCGCGAAGATGACGAAACGCAAGGCTTCAACGCGGCGACAGACACCTACGAAAACCTCGTAGCAGCTGGCGTTATCGACCCAACCAAGGTTGTTCGCACTGCCTTGCAAGATGCCGCTTCTGTTGCTGGTCTGTTGATTACCACTGAAGCAGCGATTGCTGATGCGCCAGACGACAGCGCTGGCGGCGCGCCCGCAATGCCCGATATGGGCGGCATGGGCGGCATGGGCGGCGGCATGGGCTTCTAAGCCTGACGCCACTGACTATACGTCACAAGATAAGACCCGGCGGGAGCGATCCTGCCGGGTTTTTCTTTGGCCGGTTGCTGTGTTAGCCTGCTCGCAAAAGATGAGGGGAGAGCTCTTTTGAGAATTGTGATTGCGGCCATAGCTATGGCTTGCACACCAGTGGTAGCAGCCGCGCAGGATGAGGTAGCTGAACCTGCACCGACTGAAGCGCCCGTTGAGGTATCCGGCGAGGCGACCAATGAATCAATCGAGACCGAACCGCCTCGCAGCATCGCCCCGCCTCATGCCATCCCCGATCTCACCTCCGATCCGAAAGAGCTGGGCGATGAACGCAAATATGTCGTCTTTCACAAGGCCGACATTTCTTACGAGGATGCCTTGCGCGATGTCAGCGCTTGCGCGCGCCATTCGAGCCGTTCCACCAACCGTAGCGTCGATAGCTTTGTC
>CALLIO010000002.1 GCA_938009055.1 uncultured Altererythrobacter sp. | reverse complement strand
GGGTGGCTAGGCACTGCAAGATAGTTTAGGCGCTCCCCCATGACACTTTCCATGATTCTGATGATTGTTGGCGGGCTTATCGGCCTTGCCGTGGGCGGCGAGCTGCTGGTGCGCGGCGCAGTGGGGATCGCGCTCAAAGCTGGCCTTTCGCACCTCGTCACAGGCGTGGTGATCGTCGGCGCTGCCACAAGCATGCCCGAGCTGGTCGCCAGCGTTCAGGCCTCTTTGGCCGGATCGCCGGACATTGCGTGGGGCAATATCGCTGGCTCCAACATCGCCAATTCTCTGCTGATATTGGGCGCAACAGCCTTGGTCGCACCGATCATGCTGTCAGGGGCGGGCAAGCGCGATGCGATCAGCGGATTGGCTGCGGTTGGCTTGCTGTGGGCCATCGGATTGGCAGGGCTGGGCGCTGCATGGATTGGTGCGGCACTGCTCGTAGTGCTGGCCGCCTATATCTATTGGCGGGTCAAACACCCCAGCAAGGCCCATGATTACGAGGAAGAGGAAGAAGGCGCACCGGACAATATCTGGGTCGCGATTGTGCTCTTTTCTTTGGGTGTGGGCGCGCTAATCCTTGGCGGGCGCTATCTAGTCATCGGCGCGATTGATCTGGCGCGTCTGTTCGAAATTCCCGAAACGGTGATCGGCTTGACCGTGGTGGCCATCGGAACATCACTGCCAGAGCTTGCGGCAACTGTCGCTGCGGCGCTGAAAGGCAAGTCGGGGCTGGCATTGGGCAATGTGGTTGGCTCCAACATCTTTAACCTGCTGCTGATCGGCGGGGCGACTATGATGATTACGCCCAAGCCCATCCCATACGAATTGTTCGATCTGGAGTGGCCAGTGCTGGCCGCAACCGCGCTGATGCTGGTGCTGCTATGCCAGTTTGCGAATAAGGTCGGGCGAGGGTTGGGCGCGCTGCTTTTGATCGCCTTTGCCGCCAACACGGCGATCCTATTCGCCTAGAATAGCGCTTTCACTCAACCCCTGAGTCCTTGGCGCAACACACCGCATAGCGAGTCCCAATTCGCGAGGAGACTCAACATCTTGTGGGGGACTCTTTTTGTTCTCCCCCAAGTGTGGGCATCCTAACCACTCATTAACCATAATCTTGGACAAGATAGTTCTTGACGGTTTGCCCGCGGGGACTCACCCTGTGGATAAGTCTGAACAAGAGGTGTGGAATATGGGGGTCCAAGAGACCGTATCTTTGCGCGCGAAGGGGGCAACCAAGCCCGCCAAACGCGCGCGCAAAAAGCAGGTGAATGACCGCCAGCTGCACCTGCCTTTGAGCCAGATCCTCGATGGTGATTGCATCGAAGCGATGCGCTCCATTCCCGATGCCAGCATTGATCTGGTCTTCGCTGATCCGCCCTATAACCTCCAGCTTGGCGGTGATTTGAACCGGCCTGATGGCAGCCAGGTTGATGCGGTGACTGATGATTGGGACCAGTTCGACAGCTTCCAGCTTTATGACAATTTCACCCGCGACTGGCTGATCGAGGCCAAGCGTATTCTCAAGCCCGATGGCGGATTGTGGGTGATCGGCAGCTATCACAATATCTATCGCGTGGGCGCGATTTTACAGGATCTGGGTTTCTGGATCCTCAACGATATTGTCTGGCGCAAAACCAATCCGATGCCCAATTTCAAGGGCACGCGCTTCACCAATGCGCATGAGACATTGTTGTGGTGCAGCCAGGGCGAGAAATCGCGCTACCACTTTAATTATCGCGCAATGAAGACGTTGAACGATGAACTTCAGATGCGTTCTGACTGGGTGCTGCCCATCTGTTCGGGCGGCGAGCGTTTGAAAGAGGGCGGCACGAAAGTGCACCCCACGCAAAAACCGGAAAGCCTGCTCTACCGCGTATTGCTGGCCACGACAGAGAAAGGCGATGTTGTGCTCGATCCCTTCTTTGGCACCGGCACCACGGGCGCAGTGGCCAAGCGTTTGGGGCGTGAATGGATTGGCTGCGAGCGCGAGGATATTTACCGCGAGGCTGCGCTTAAGCGCATCGCCAAGGAATTGCCGCTCGATGAAAGCGCGATTGCGACCATGCAATCGAAGAAGGCTGCGCCGCGCGTTGCCTTCGGCGCTCTGGTGGAAAATGGCACTATCAAGCCGGGTACCAAAGTGTTTGATAAGAAGCGCCGTTGGACAGCGACAGTGCGCGCTGATGGTTCATTGTCGCTCGATAAAGACCCCAAGCAAATGGGTTCGATCCACGGGCTGGGCAAGGAATTGCAAAACGCCCCCAGCTGCAATGGCTGGACGTTTTGGCATTATGAAGATGGCGGTGAAATCAAACCCGTTGATGCCGCGCGCCAGCTCTATCTGCTCGCAAACGAGGATTAGGGTCAGGACCCGTCGTCGCATCGACGAAACGTCCTGCCGTGCACCTCCTGAGGGGCGCGATTTTCCTGCATAAATTGACCATCTGAGGTTCATCTTCGCAGTCACAGTTTTGTGTCTTGGGGGCGCAATCCAATGTGAGGTTTATGATGAAACACCCCCGAATTTCTCTCGTTCCTATCGCGGTTCTGGCCGCTGCAATCGCTGCCCCGGCAGCTGCGCAATCTGAGGACAAATCCGGCCCCTATTTCGGCGTGAGCGGCGGCATAGCTTTGCCATCGGATAGCGACAATTCCGGAGAGTTTGACGCCGCCGTTCCGGCCACCGCTGACTTTGCGGAAATTCCCGAAGCGACCGAGCTTGAATGGCAAAGCGAGTTCAACAATGGCTTCGCGATTAGCGGGCAGGCCGGTTACGCTTTTGAAAACGGATTTCGGGTCGAGCTGGAAGGCAGCTACACCGAATATAATGTCGACAGCCATTCCGGCCTGACGGTTGGCGGGGCAGATATCGACGGCGTCGATTCCGCTGTTCTCACCCGCGGCGCAGCTGATCCAGCCAATCCGCTTGTGGGTGATGTGCTCGCCGACGGGCAGGGAAAGGTGAAGAACTTCGGCCTGTTCGCCAATGCCTTTTACGACATCGATACAGGCAGCGCCTTCACACCCTATGTCGGAGCCGGCGTTGGATACCAATGGACCGATGCGGAATATGCACCCTCTGCGGTTTTGGTCGGCGATGATGACGATGGCGCTTTCGCCTATCAGCTGATGGCAGGTGCCAGTGTCGAACTCTCTGATAGTGCAGAGCTTTTCGGTCAGTACACCTATCGTGAAAACTTGGAGGATGCGGACATTCCGCTCACTCTGCTTCCGGCCACTTTGGGCGTTGAGTCGCAGCAATCCATCCTGTCGGCCGGCGTGCGTTTCAAGTTCGGCGGATAATTGCTTGCAATCCAAGCAAAGGGGCTGCGCTGAGGCGTGGCCCCTTTTTGCTTTGAACTGGGCTGAGGATTACGCTGCAGCGCTGGTATCGCGGGCGCATGAAAATGCGCTAGGCCATGCGTCATGGAAGAAAAAGTCTACGTCCAGCCCATCGGTTTTGCGGCCAGCCCACAAGCAGCCAATGGCGATGCGATCCGGCTGGGCGGAAGCATGGTCTATGCCTCGCATTTTGCGCTGATCGTTGCAGACAATGGCGCGGTCGTCTCGCGCGATCTGCATGGCGTCTCGACTTGTCTAGGGGGTATCTCTGAGCTGCCCGAAGCGGTGCGCGAGGATGCTGAAAAGCAATGGGAAGCGCTGCAATCAACGCCTGCTGATCTTATTCTGGGCGAGCGCACAATCCGCCTCGACCAGCCCCAGATCATGGGTATCTTGAACGTCACGCCCGACAGTTTTTCTGATGACGGCGAGTTTCTTGAACGGCCCGAGGCGGGCCAAGCCCATGCCTCTGCCATGCTGGAGGCGGGCGCCGCGATCATCGACATTGGCGGGGAAAGCACGCGGCCGGGCGCGGCAGCGACATGGGAAGGGGACGAGAAAGAGCGCGTCCTTCCCGCGATCGAATATTGCGCGGCGATGGGCGCTGCGATCAGCGTCGACACGCGCCGTGCTGGTGTGCTGGAGGCGGCTTTGGAAGCAGGCGCGCACATTGCCAATGATGTCTCCGCCATGCGCTATGATCCGCGCAGTTATGGAGTGGCGGCGGGCAGTGGGTGCCCCGTGATCCTAATGCATGCGCCAGGCAGCGGCGATGATCTGCATGAAGGCGGCAATTACACCAATGTGGTGTTCGACGTATTCGATGCTTTGCGCGAATACCGTGACGCTGCGGTGGAAGCAGGCATTGCGGCGGAAAAAATCATCCTCGATCCCGGTATCGGGTTCGGCAAAACTTTGGCCGAAAACCTTGCGCTAATAAACGCGCTGCCACTCTTCCACGCTCTTGGTCACCCGCTGATGCTGGGTGTCAGCCGTAAGCGGATGATCGGCGCTCTTAGCCATGAAGCTGGAGCGCATGAACGGCTGGGCGGAAGTGTAGCTTTGGCGACGCTTGGCATGAATGCGGGCGTGCATATCCTGCGCGTCCACGACGTGGCTGAGAGTGTGCAAGCGCGCAATGTATGGCGCGGAACCCGCGATGCAGCATTGACTGATTTTGCGGACCTTGCGGATTAACTCGGCAATCACGGCCCGAGTTTTTTGAATGACCCGACTTGAAGCTGTCATGGAAACGGCGCACACTTCCGTTCAATCATTCGATTTTTAAAAGGACGCCTCATGCGATTCATCGCCGCCACTGCTTCTGCTTTCGCTCTCATCGCAGCTCCCGCCTTGGCT
>CALLIO010000001.1 GCA_938009055.1 uncultured Altererythrobacter sp. | reverse complement strand
GAAGAGGCTGGGCTTCTCTGGCTGCCCGTGATCAAGGACTGGCGGCTGAACGAGCGGCATTATGGCGGGCTAACCGGCCTCAACAAGCAAGAAACCCGCGACAAGCATGGTGATGAGCAAGTCCACATCTGGCGCCGCAGTTTTGACACTCCGCCTCCACCGATGGAAGCGGGCAGCGAATATGATCCGGGCGCTGATCCGCGCTATGACGGGATTGATGTGCCCAATACCGAAAGCTTGAAGCTCACCATCGAGCGCGTGCTGCCTTATTGGGAAAGCGATATTCTGCCGGTTCTGGCATCAGGCGAAACGGTGATCATCTCAGCGCATGGCAATTCCTTGCGCGCATTGGTCAAACATCTTTCCGCCATTTCGGATGAGGACATCACGGGACTTGAGATTCCCACCGGCCAGCCAATCATCTATGAGTTTGATGACAATATGCTGCCGGGCGAGCGCTATTATTTGAAAGACAGCTGAAGCGCGCGCTGTCACAGGGGCCCCAAGACGGGACCAAGAGGGGAACACAATGAGCGGAAAAGTCGCCATCATCATGGGAAGCCAGTCGGACTGGCCGACGATGAAAAAGGCTGCCGAAGTTCTGGAAGAGCTCGGCGTGGCGCATGAAGCGCGGATCGTCTCTGCCCACCGCACACCCGATCGGATGAGCGCATTTGCCAAGGGCGCAGAGGGTGAAGGGTTCGATGTGATCATCGCGGGCGCTGGCGGAGCAGCGCATTTGCCCGGCATGGTTGCGGCGATGACGCATTTGCCAGTGCTGGGCGTACCGGTTCAATCGAAAGCGCTTTCGGGCATGGATAGTCTGCTTTCTATCGTCCAAATGCCGGCAGGAGTGCCCACCGGCACCTTGGCGATTGGCGAAGCTGGCGCGACCAACGCAGGGATTTTGGCTGCGAGCATTGTCGCGCTTCAGGACACAGAGCTGTCGCAGCGATTGCAGGACTTTCGTGCAGCGCGCAGCGAAGCAGTGGCCGAAACACCGCAAGATTGATGCTCAAACCCGGCGACACGATAGGCATTTTGGGCGGAGGCCAATTGGGCCGGATGCTGGCTGTGGCCGCCGCGCAATTGGGCCTGCGCGTGATTGGATATTCCCCGCCCGGCGACAATGTTGCCGCTGACGTTTGCAGTGATTTCTTCGAGAAAGGCTGGGGCGATACGCAGGCGCTCTCAGCCTTTGCCGCGCAATGCGACGTGGTCACGTGGGAGTTTGAAAACGTACCCCTAAGCGCGATTGCCGCCATCCCAGCTAACCGGCTGCGTCCCGGCGCAATAGCGCTTGAAACAGCGCAAGACCGCCTCAATGAAAAGCGCTTTGTTGAGCAGCTTGGCGGCCGGCCTGCACCCTATGCGGCAGTCGAATCCGAAGAGGAGCTTGCCCGCGCGATCGAACAAGTGGGCGCGCCCGGCATCTTGAAAACGCGCCGCGACGGCTATGATGGCAAGGGGCAATGGCGGGTTGCGTCCGCCCATGAAGCCAGCGCGATCCGCTTCCCCGGTGTGGCCTGCGTTTACGAAGGTTTCGTCGATTTCAATGCTGAGTTCTCCGTCATTCTCGTGCGCGGCGAAAACGGCGAAGTGCGCTTTTGGGATAGTTCGGAAAACGTCCATGAGGACGGCATGCTTGCAACCTCCAGCCTGCCCCATTCCGATCTGATTGCGGGCCAAGTCGAGGCAGCACAAGACCTCGCCAAACAAACCGCTGATGCACTCCAATATGTTGGCGTTTTGACGCTGGAATTCTTCGCCACGCCGCAAGGCCCAGTGTTCAATGAAATGGCTCCGCGAGTCCACAATTCGGGCCATTGGACGATTGAGGCATCTGCCACCAGCCAGTTTGAAAACCACATCCGCGCAGTCGCTGGATTGCCGCTTGGCTCGACTCAAACACGCTTTGCAAACGTCGAAATGCGCAATGTCGTGGGCGCTGAGGCCAACAGCGTCTTTGACGTGCTGGCCGAAGATATCGAGGCGCATGTCCACCATTATGGCAAAGCCGAAGCGCGCGAGGGCCGAAAAATGGGCCATGTGACGCGAGTCAGCTCAGCCAAATGAGCGATGCTGAAGAACTCACGATCACGCTGATCTATGCGCGCGCAGCCAATGGCGTGATTGGCAAGGATGGCCAGCTGCCCTGGCATCTGCCCGCCGATCTTAAACGTTTCAAAACGCTCACCTTGGGCACTCCGATGATTATGGGCCGCAAGACTTTCGAAAGTCTGCCCGGCATTCTTCCTGGCCGACGTCATATCGTGCTCACACGCCATGATGACTGGCAGGCAGACGGCGTAGAAGTCGCGACATCGCTGAAAGACGCACTGGCACTGGCGGGCAAGGATAATGCGGCGGGCAAAGTCTCAATCGTGGGCGGCGCAGCGATTTATGATGTTTTCATGCCTCTCGCCTCACGCATCGAGATGACCCAGATCCATGCCGAGTATGACGGCGATACAATGATGGCAGCGCCGAGCTTAGAGTGGGAAGAGACTGCGCGCGAAGATCACGCAGGTGACGGTGACAAGCCCGCCTTCTCTTTCATCACTTACACAAGGGCGGTGGCCGCCTGATGCGCTGGCTCGATCATCGTTCCCCTGTGC